>JBAVHJ010000303.1:0-13535 GCA_049685715.1 Terriglobia bacterium
GTGTACATCCATGGCGGGCCCTCCAGCATGCGCCGCCTGGCGTGGCCTGAAACCTTTTTTGATTTTTCAGCCCTTTCCAGCGAAGGCTATTTTGTGCTTTTTCCCAATCCGCGCGGAAGTTATGGCGCAGGGGAGGCTTTTACTCGCGCCAACGTGAAGGATTTCGGGTATGGTGACTTCCACGATATCTTGGCGGGAGTGGAGGAGGTTTCAAGAATACTCCCCATCGATGCGTCACGAGTCGGAATTGGCGGTTGGAGCTATGGCGGATACATGACCATGTGGGGTGTCACCCAGACCAACCGTTTCCGTGCCGCGGTAGCCGGGGCAGGCATCATGAACTGGCAAAGTTATTATGGAGAGAATGGCATCGACCAATGGATGATTCCGTTTTTCGGCGCGTCGGTTTATGACGACCCCGCCGTCTATGCGCGCAGTGCTCCCATCACCTACATCAAGAACGCCAAGACTCCTACCCTGGTACTGGTCGGGGACAGCGATGTCGAGTGCCCTACTCCCCAATCCTTCGAGTTTTGGCATGCCTTAAAAACGCTGGGAGTGAAAACCCAGATGGTAGTTTACAAGGATGAAGGCCACATGATTGCCCAACCCAAGCACCGGCAGGACATCATGAAGCGAACGATCACCTGGTTTAACGAGAATTTGAAATAGACTTGATGCGACTGAAGTCCCGTGGTCAAACCGTGAAATTCACTTCCAGCATAAAGTGAATCTCCGGGAACAAATCTGACCCGGATGGCCCTTATCAAAGAGCGATCCAGGCGAAGGCCTTTGGAGGTCTCTTCATTGCCAACGCGCCTGACAAAACGCAGTTCCCACCCAACCCCTAAACCAAAGGAGAAGCTACGATGTCACCACACCTGATACAGAAGTCCATGCTCGCGCTGATATTTGCGCTTTCCGCTTCTAGCGTGCTGGCGCAGATGTCGATTCCCTATGGGATGCCGGTCAGCCTGGAGCTCGCCAAGAAAGCTGCCGCCGCTGCGCTCGCTGAAGCGCGCAAGAACAACTGGGCCATGGCAGCAGCGATCGTCGACCCCGCCGGCGACCTAGTTTATTTCGAAAGGATGGACGGCACGCAGACCGGCAGTGTCAGCGTCGCGATGAGCAAGGCACGTTCAGCAGCCCTGTTCAAGCGCCCGACCAAGGCGTTTCAGGACGCGTTGGCGGCAGGCGGCGCCGGGCTCCGGATCCTGGGGCTGGAAGGCGCGGTACCGGTCGAGGGAGGGTTCCCCCTCATTGTAGAGGGCAAGATTGTCGGTGCCATCGGTGTTTCCGGAGGGAGCAGTGAGCAGGACAGTCAATGCGCCAAGCCCGGCGCCGACGCTTTAAAATAGCAATTAGGGACAGACACCTTGCTCTCATGAACCTTGGAACTTCTACAAAATCGGTGTCTGTCCCTTTGAATCGCGGTAAGAATAGCCTTATTTGGCAAGAGCAGCAAGAATCCCGATTAAGCCCATCAATCCCACGAACCCAACAATCAATCCTACCGCCCTGGGATTCCCAAAATTGAGCGTGTAGCCTAGGCCGAAGCGATGCTCGACGAAGAGCGAGGGATCCTCACGGTTGACGTAGAACATCCCGAGCACCCAAAACCGGTTGTCGGCCAAGCCATCCGTCAAAGGAGCATCCGCTGCGCTCCGCTCCAACTGCGAACCTCCCTGCCCGAATTTGATGGCGATGAATATGCTTCCCCCAAGGGAGAAGATCACCAGAACGAGAAGGAGAATCATCATGGCCGGCGGAAGCGCATGAGATTCTCCCAGTCCCACGCGGATCGAGGCGTACGCCAAAAAGCTTAACAGCCCGGTCACCAGGATGGAAACCACAGCCAAGAAGTTGGCCATCGCTCGGCGAAAGCGTTGCTGGGCTTCAAAGGAAACTCCCCGATCACCATACCGGATGGCCCGCTTGGCCTGACTGATCAGATAGGACATGCCTCCCAGCCCGACACCGAGAATTAACGTCATGATCGGTAACAGCATCACGGTGGAAAACGATTTAGGTCTCCAGGCTTCCGGCTTGCCTGTAAATCCGAAGTGGGTCGGTACTATTTTCGGAAGTTGAGTGTAGTGGATCCAGGCATCACCGATGAGCAAAAGTCCAGCAACCAACCCGAGCACCATCGCCCAGTATGGCAAGGCAGCCCCCTGTGACTCTTCGACGACCACCAACGCGGCCGCTGCGGGTGGCTCTCCGGGCCTCGCGAGGTGACGCGCGCGAAAATAAGCTCGCAGGTTTTCAGCCATGAACCCGACCGCAAGAAGACTCATCGCTGCGGATGAGCCCACGCGCGACTTAAAGTAAAGACCTGAAACCACTGTGAGGATCAAACTCAAACTCAGCCATGCCGTCACGCCCCAATACCAGGAACGGGTGATCCGCCGGGCATCTTCGCCTTTGCTGGTCGCTTCACCGACATACACCCCAAAGAGCAAACCGCGGCGGCTGATGCGCGGAAACAGAAGATAGAGTACCCCCACCAATCCCAGTAAGAGAGCCATTGAAATCCATGTAACTTGAGCTTCCATGTTTATCCTCCGCATTCACTTCACCAAACTCTCGGCAAGAGATGCAATCTCACGTTCGGCCAGGCGCCGCAGATGCTCCGACGAAAGTCCCGCCTGCCGCATTCGAGCCAGAAGTTCCCTTAGCTCCAGCCTTAGTTTCTCACGATCCGCGCTGGGTCGGCGGGAAGGCGCTGAAACCTCCGCACCGGACCGATCGCGGATCAGAACAAACCCTTCCTCTTCAAGAAGCCAGTAGGCGCGGGCCACGGTGTTGAGGTTTACGCCGAGGTCCGAGGCCAAGGTTCGCACCGTGGGGAGCGGGCTTCCAGGACGCAGTTCCCCCGAAGCCACGTGCTCACGGATCTGCCTCGCAATCTGCTCGTACACCGGCTCGTCCGATCCTCTTTCAACGACTACCATCATGGCTTTCCGCCCCTTCCCTCTGTATACCATATAGTATACAGATATTCATGGAAAAGTCAACCCGCTTTGTCTCCGGGGGGCGCACCCGTCGTTGGCCCTGTCGGATGATGTGTGCGTTGTTGGGCCCCTCAAACCTTTAGCTCCACAAGCAGGTCTCATCCAACGAAGGACGACTGGCACCGCGAGATTGACTGTGCATGAAAGCTGCCTACCCGCGAATCATCGTGTCCGGGGTTCGCCGGCAGCGGCCATTGAATTCATTTGAGGGAAGATTACGGTTTCACTGACAGAGCATAATTCTTACGACTCAACTCGCGATTGGCAGCGTCATAATACTCCACCGGATTGTAGTCGTCCGTCAGGATGCGGCCATGGGCAGGGTCGGTTTGGAGAGTGTGCGTCAGGCCTGCTTTTACATACTCTAATGCGTCCGGGTGTACATTGTTCGTGTTTACGGGATTGACAAAAGCGAGCTCGCCGCGGTCCGCTGCGACAAAGTAAACATTCCCGCCCTCTCCCCCATGAATGCGAACCTGTGAAAACACCGATTTTAGCGTCTTATTCACTGAAGCCGTCTGAAAGTCCTGGCCGGGTGCTATCTCGCGAAAGGCATTCATAACGAGGGTCCCGCCGGGTCTGAGGTGTCGCCGTACCGCTTGGAATGCTTCTTCAGTCATGAGATGGGAGGGCGATGAATCTCCCAGGAATGCGTCGACGATAATGGCGTCATAGAGGCGGGTGGTTTGGTTCAAGAAGTATCGTCCATCCGCAATGACCAGATGGAATTTGTCAGGCTCCAAATCAAAAAACCGGACTGCCAAGGGCACTACGGCCGGGTTGATTTCCACGACATCCACCCGAACACCTTCGCGAGCAAACTTCATCGGCACAATCCCGACACCCATGCCAATACAGAGGACGTCGTTGACCTGGGCGTTGTAGGCTCGCGCTAGATCGTAGAGCATGTAGGTAAACGCATACAGGCTTCTTTGATGCACCGGATCGTAGCCGTTTTGGTACATGTAATCGTTGAGATAGATTCGTCCCTGGGTCTCGGTTTGCTCGAAGACCTGCATCAATCCAAAGTTGGAATTGGCTCGATAGATTTCGACGACGCCAGGGAGATGGCTCACGTTTTCTTTAAGGACGCCAAATGCCCCGAGGGTCATGGCCAACAATACGCCGAGAGCCACCGGCCCTTTCATGTGCTCGCTTCTTCCCCAGACAAGAAAATATCCCAGGGCTACACTGATTAATGCTCCTGCCGTGGCCAACAGGGTTATGGAGTTGGGGAAAAAAGGGATCAGCAGATACCCGATCAGAACGGTCCCCGCCACGCTGCCCAGAGTGCTGATGGCCGACAGGCGTCCGACCTGTCCCCCCACCTCCGTGAGGGATTGCACCAGGATGCGCACCAGGAAAGGCCCAGTCATTCCCAACAAGGTGAGCGGGACCAGAAACAGCAGGACCGAGGTCAGCAACGCACCCAAGGCCAGCTGGAATCGCAGACACCAGTAGGCGACCGGGCCGCAGATGATCACCACCAAGCAGAGATAAATCGCCGCCACCAGAATGCAACAATAGAGGTACCCCAACCTCATTGACCGATCCACCAGCCAACCGCCGAAGTAATATCCCATCGAGAGCGCCACCAGGGTGACCGCAATTTGAGCCGTCCACACGAAATGCGAGGTTCCCACGTAGGGCGCCAGCATCTTGGCGCCCAGGATTTCGATGATAAGAATGGCCCCGCCCGTCATCGCTGCCGTCACATAAAGAAACCGGCGCAGGGCAACACTCATCTTCATTTCCGGACCGCGCGTTGGATTCTTTCCTTTTGGCAGGTTCGGGGTTCTTACTCCCATTCATCCCTCAATTCAGTCTCGATCACGAATGCCCGTGACATTTTGTCTTAAGAAGGCAGGCGATGTCGCCGGCCAGCGAGCTCCTTAGAAACACCTTCAATTTTCTCAAGGCAGCAAGCCCGGATGGAATACCCGACCTTCATCGCAAGTATACCAATAACGGTGTGGTTTTGGGTGAGCCATCGGAGAGAGGAGCGCAGGGCTCGCAGCTTCAGGTCTCGCCGTACCGGATGAGAACTGGATACTCGCGGGCCTTCGCCAAATCGGGAGGTACAAACTCCGACCCTTTAAAAAGTACGAGGAAGAGTCAGTTGGCCCAATCGTATCCGGAGCAGGGTCCCTCCACATAATGCCGCATCCCCCCACGGCAGGATCAAATGCGGGTATGCGCCCCATTGCTTCTTTTTTGGATAAGGGAATATTCCATTTATCGGTTACACTGTCGCCGCTGCTTTTCGGAAATCCGTGAAAGAGTTCGTCTCTTCCAGCCTCTACCTGGAAAGGATTGCAATCCCGCAGCGGGACCATGACAAAAGCACATCTCCTTTTCCGGCTGTTGCAACAGCGTCGTGAGCTGAACCGGCGGGAACATTGGGACCGCAAACGGCTGGAGTCTTACCAGTCTCAAGCCCTCGACCGGCTCCGGGCGTTTGTGTACACCCATTCTCCCTTCTATCAGCGATTTCACAAGGGTCGGTATCAAGCGCCGCTTAACGAGCTTCCCATTCTTACCAAGTCCTTGTTGATGGAAAATTTCGATGACCTGGTCACCGATCGGAATATCCATCTCAAGGAGATCAGAGAACATCTGGATCGCCTTCCCGGGGAGGAGAGGTACCAGGACCGCTATTGGACCAGCCTGACCTCGGGCAGCGTGGGCCATCCTTCGATCAACCTCTTTAACGACACGGAGTGGGGGAGCGTTCTAGCTTCGGCGATCCGCTCTTATGACTGGGCGGGAGTCAGAATCCGCCCATTTCATCGCACGCGGGCAGCCGCGATTGTCTCGGCGAATCCGACTGCAATGACAGCACGAGTAACGGGCACGGTTCATATCTGGTGGTTTCACACGCTCCGGATATTACCCAGCGAATCCCTCGCAGGCACGGTGGATCGACTCAACGCGTGGCAGCCTGAAATCCTGCAAGGGTTTTCGTATATGGTAGCCTTGCTGGCCGAAGAACAATTGGCAGGGCGGCTGCGGATTTCACCCCGGGTTATTGCCACAGGAGGAGACCTGTTGGCGAGATCCCAGGGAAACCTCATCGAAGCAGCTTGGCGGGGCCGTCGATTTGATCGGTATGCCACTGGAGAGTTCGGGGTTTTGGCTTCGGACTGCGCCCACCATCGCGGACTCCATCTCTACGAGGATCTCGCCATTGTGGAGGTCGTGGATCAAGAGAACCGTCTTGTGCCTTTGGGGAAACCGGGGAGCCGGGTGCTCATTACCGCCTTAACTAAATACACCCAACCTCTCATTCGTTACGAATTGAGTGACCTGCTCCGACTCTCCCCGGATCCCTGTCCCTGCGGACGCTCGCTTCGTCTCATTGAGGAATTACAGGGCCGAACTCAGCAGACCCTGTACTTTCCCTCCCCGACTCAAGGCCGACTGGCCGTACCTCCTGATGTCTTTCATCGTGTCGTCGATCGACTCCCCATCATCGGGTGGCAAATCGTCCAGGATCGGGAGGCTTTGACTGTTCATCTGCGAGCCGTGCCCGAGGGTTTTTCGGATGAAGCCCTGGCTGATGCCCTTCGCCGTGCGATTTCGGCGATGGGTGCCATCGCTCCACCCATCAGGGTGAAGCGAGTATCCCAAATCCCTTGCGACGCTAATGGCAAGGCCCCCCTGATCAAATCGAATATCCAGGAAAGTTTCGACGCCGCCCCCTGAGATTCCCCGATGGAGTGTTGGGGACCTGGGTGGTTGGCATGTGCAGGCACCCGGGTGCGGTATTAGTCCTCTGCAAACAGCACCTGATTTGGAGAAGGGCGCTATTCACAGGCCCGCTTAACAACATTTTGCCATTGCAAAAGTTGATACTTCTGTTTATTGCGGCTGCCGCTAGAGGACCAAGTGAGAATTCGGCCTCTGAGGTCTTCACAGGGAAAGTGAAAACGGGCCTGTTGTCCGAGCCCGGGAGCACGCGATGAGGCATTTGGCCTTCAACATAATCACATGATTCAGGGTTGCAGACCGGGTCCACAGACCTTGAAACGCAATTTGTCCACCCGCCTGCGTAGATGTGGTCTTCGAATTTCTTGACAAGGAACCTCATTTATGTAATTTGTAATAAGCGTAATATCTTTCCTGATGATCCAATGACTTGCCGATGATGTGGGTGAAGAGCTATCGGTGATAAGCCCTTCGGCAAGGGAAGAGCTGTTCCCATGTCTTAACTCGACAGTGTCGCTGACATTCTCGATACAAGGGGGCATCCCCTCGGGCCAGCCAACATCTTGCCGGCGTTTTACTCGATTCCATTCTTCTTGCCCCCGTGAATAAGGGGTTGTAGAAACCTTGACAAGTGGAGACGGGGTTAGGCATGAACCGGACGGTGGGTGCTCGTGCAGGAATGAGGAATCTCCTTTTTTCCCCGACAACGAGGACTATCGTTGTTTGATGCGGGTCTGACCAATAAACCCTTGATCGACTGTCGTGCTGTTAAAACCGGAGGGAGGAATAGCGATGAAATCGATCCTTGAGCGCTGGCAGGATACCTGGAAAAGACTCTCTCAGAGCCCTGCAGAAATGCCAATTCGGTTGGCTATTCCTCGCGACCACGTGCAGGGGGGAGACAAGTTGGGGAAGACCATTGATCCAAATGAACACTATTTCCAGATACGGGTCAATGAAATGTACCTCACCTATGACAGGAAGTGGTTCAGCGAATATGATCCCATGGTATTCGTCGTCTCTGAATTCACCTATGACAAAAAGGAGGAAGCTGTCCCCTTCGTTGTTGGGCCGATGATGCTTGAAAAGTTCGGACAGAAACTGCCGGCCGGCATGATTTTTGCCGATACCCGAGTGGCGGGACTACATCCCTATAGGGGAGGCCGTTTAGCGATAGCCCTGGTGCTGTGCCGCGTCAAACGAGAGGACTATGCCCGCAAACTCCTGCAAATCGTCGAAGGCATTGCCGGTGTTTTGGACTTTTCCTCGACCCTCAGTACGTACCTGAAGGTGGGCAGTGTTGTGCTTGACGGAGTTGAGGCGCTGCTCGGCTCCGGCGATACACACCCCCTGGTCGGCTATCGTAAGGAGTTCGACCCCGATGCCGGTGAAATGTTAGAACCAAGCTATTTTGCATTGATCGACATGCCTGAAGGCCAACCGGACGGCAATGAATTTTGGGTCAGCAACAATCAGCTTCGCCGCGGAAGGAGCTTGGCGGATGCCCAACCCTTCCGCGATTCAGACTTCGTGCTTTACAGCATCACTCAAACCCCCATGAGGCGGGATTTGACGACGCTGCCGTTTTATCCTCTCTACGAACGAGTGATCAAGGAAGCCATGGAATCGAATACTGCTGACCGATGGAACGTTACCAAGGCCGACATGACCTCCCTGGCGCAGACGATGCGATTCAGTCCTGACCTTACTCCCAGGCAGGCAAAGGAGCTGCGCGAGAAATACACCGGCGAGATGGCCGAGGAACATGAGAAGGCCGTTGCGGAGTCTTCCCGGGCCGGGGCGGTGGATTCCGGGCTTCGCGAGATTGCCAAAATCCTGAACTTATAGTTGTGACTGGCCTTCCTGGCGCCAGGAAGCCGATCGGAAGGGTAAACAATGGAGTACAAAGAACTTAAAGTGGTCATTAAATCACGAAAAAAGATTGTGATTACCAAACCCAACAGGATTTCTCTGTCCGGTGATGTTCAAATTGACTCTCTGACAGAGCGGCTTATCACGGTTTTCCGCAAGTTGCTGGCAGAAGACAAAATCAAGAGCCGTGAAGAGCTTGTTGTGCTTGGCTCATACTTATTTAACGGACTGTTCGATGAAGAAACCCGGCGAGTCTTCTGGGAAGAATATAAGAAGATCAGCAACAAGGAACAAGAAGGCCTTCGGGTGGTGTTGGAGTTCGAACCCGAGGCGCGCGATTTGGCCGTGCTCCCCTGGGAGTACATCTACTATCCGGACAGTACTGAAGAAGGGCGGGGCTTTTTCATCGCCACTGACAACCAGCTGATTCTGGCTCGACATGTGCCGCTAAAAATGCAGGGGCTGTCACCAAGCCCCAAGCCACTGCGGATTCTGATTGTCGTTTCCACGCCGGCGCGAGATGAAGACGGGGAAAAGGAACTGGGCATTATTGACGAGGGTTTGGTGATTGAGACGATCTGTCAACTGGGAAAGAAATCACCAACGGCCATTCAGGTCGAACAGTTGGAGCCCCCCGTGACCAAAACCAGCTTGACGAATTGGATACAAGCCAACGAGAGGTACCATGTCGTGCACTTTGTCGGTCATGGCAAGTATGATAAGGACGGAGGCTCCCTGGCGCTGGCGAACGCGAGAGATCCGGAGCGGGCATCCTGGATTAAGGAAGATGCCCTGGCGGATTGTTTCCGGAAACGTGAGCCTCGGTTGATATTTTTGAATGCTTGCAAGGGTGCTTATAGCGGGTCCTACGCAGCATTCCAAGGTGTCGCTTTGAAGCTGGTGTATTCCAATATCCCGGCGGTGGTCGCCCTGCAGTTTGAAGTGGAGAACAAGGTAGCCAATCTGTTTGCTGAAAAATTCTACCAGTCATTGGGAGAGGGGAAACCCATTGACGTGGCCGTGCAAGATGGACGATCGAAACTTGGGATGTTCCTGGATGAAGATCAAAATTACAGCAACCGCGCCTTCGGGAGCCCGGTAGTCTACCTCCAAAGTGCAGAGGGTATTGTCATTGCTGAAGCCCAGCCTGAGAAGAAAGATCATGATCTCCTTCCGAAGGTCATATGCCCGCATGGCGACTGTCCTGAACTGGTAAGCGTTGGTGACAATTTCTGCGGGGATGGCCACCCCCTCGTGGAGTGTCAGAAGTGCGGAAAGATCATGGTCCCCAACAAAAGCTGCCACGCGTGTGGTTGGCGGCACGTCAGTCTCGGGGAGCCCATTGGGGCCGACGTATCGAGGCGAGCGACCGAGCGGATTCCGGCGCAGCCCCCCAGCTCAGACAATGCCACCGTCCAGCCCGAGTTACAGCCGGTTGAGACTTCCTCGGCTGCTCAATCGTTGGGACAGAAAGACATCCCTCTGGGGGGCATCCTCCCTCGTGAACGCCGGGGGTGATAACGGTCCGGTGCCTACCGACCCAGGAATCATTCCGGGGGCGACACACCCCCCCGGGAAAGTGAAGACGGGAGACGGAGGTTTATGGTGCTTTCTGATGAGTTCATCAACCTGCTTGCCCAGACGTACTATGAAGCGGCATTGTCCAACCTCAACATGCGAATCACCATGGAGGCACTGGAGGCCATACGCACAGAGTGTGCCCAAGGGCAGAATCCATTTAAGGTTTGGGATGCGATCGATCAGCAGGTGGGGCAAGCTCAGGACAAGGCACTTCAATCCGAGTTGATGAAACTGCGACAGCGCTATGTGGGACAGATCCTTGGCAGTGAGGTGTCCCGGTTGCGCGCGGTCATGAGTGGGGATCCAAAGGCAGGCACTACGGAATGGCTTCGCGCCTATACCGAGGCTCTCACGCACTGGCGTCTGATCTTCTGCCAGGCGTTGTGTGACGCAGATTTACCTTATCCAACCGATGCCCTCCCCTCCATGGAAACATGCCGCCGCACCACACGCTACATGTTGCACGATCACTGGGCAGAGGCCCATGAGTGGGTCCTCTCACTTGCCCAAAACGAGTCGGTTCCTGCCGCCGACAGAGTGGGGATGTATGTGATGGCGGCCGGGATTCAACTCTATGATCTCGTGAATCTCAACATGGCGAAAGAGTTGTTGCAATGCGCTGAGAGGCTCGAGACAGGGGAAGCCCGGGTGGCTTGCGGGTGGGGCCAATATTACTTGCAGGAGAAAAAATTTGATGACAGCCGAGAATGGCTGCAGAAGGCGATACAGCAGGATCCCCTCTCAGTGGACGGATATCTTTACATGGGGGATGTTTTTGATCGGCTGAATGATCTCGAAGCGGCTGAAGAATGGTATCGAGAAGCTCTCAGAAAGGATGCCGGCAACTATGGGGGATACCTCCGCTTGTTGCGATTGTATGGGCGCGTGGAGGCGCTTGAAGCGCATGAAGCGGACCTCGTGCCGTTGCTTGAGCGTGCCATCGCGGTAGAACCCCCTAATGAGTATGCCGGTCTCCTCGAGATCGGCAGCATCTACCAGCGCAACCGTAAGTACGATCAGGCGCACCGATGGTACGACAAAGCGATTGCCCTCGATCCCGCTCGCGTGGGTGGGTTTATCTGGAAAGGGTATGCCTTTATTGAAGCGGAGAGCTTTGAAGAAGCCCGCACGGCCTTTAAGAGGATTATCGAGCTGGCTCCAGAGTTGTTTGATGGTTACTGGGGAATGGCCGAGACCTATGTACAGCAGGGAGCGTGGCAGGAGGCACTCCGCTGTTACGAGCAATCCCTGCCGCATAGACCCGTGTGGGAAGGAACGGTGCGGGGAAAAATCGGGTTGATGAACTGGAAGTTGCAGAAGTATCCGGAGGCCGAAGTTGCTTATCAGAGAGCCCTTGAGCTCGAACCGAAAAATGCAGTCCATCACAACGGGCTGGGAAACACCTATTATGGCAGTGACGATTATCAGAAGGCGGTCGGTTGTTACCAGAAAGCCATCGAGATTGATCCCAAGGTGGCTGTTTATCACGAGAACCTCGGGCTTGCCTTCCGGGGGCTGAGTCAGTGGGAGGACGCCGAAAAGGCTTATCAGACAGCGATCGAGATTGAACCCAACAATGCCGGGTATCATAACGGGTTGGGAAACAGCTATTACGGCGCCGCTAAATATGAGAGGGCGGTCGATTGTTACCAGAAAGCGATTGAGAAAGATCCCAAGGTGGCTGTCTATCACGAGAACCTCGGGCTTGCCTTCCGGGGGCTGAATCATTGGGAGGACGCCGAGAAAGGTTATTCGAATGCGATCGAGATTGAACCCAGCAATGCCGGGTATCATAACGGGTTGGGAAACAGCTATTACGGCGCTGCTGATTATGAGAAGGCGGTCGGTTGTTACCAGAAAGCGATCGAGATTGATCCCAAGGTGGCGGTTTATTACGAGAACCTCGGGCTTGCCTTCCGGGGCCTGAATCAGTGGGAGGAAGCTGAGAAGGCTTATCAGAAAGCGATCGAGATTGAGCCCAACAATGCCGGGTATCACAACGGCCTGGGAAATTGCTATTACGGCGCCGCTGATTATGAGAAGGCGGTCGGTTGTTATCAGAAGGCGATCGAGATTGATCCCAACCTAGCTGTCTATTGGGAAAACCTCGGACTTAGCTACAGGCTGCTTGGTCGATGGGAGGATGCTGAAAAGGCTTACCGGAGAGCGATCGAAATCGAACCCAACAATGCCGCGTATCTCAACGGCCTGGGAAACTGCTACTACGCGACCGCCGATTATCAGGAGGCCATCGGTTGGTACTTCAAAGCGATCGAGGCCGATTCTCGAGTCGCTGTGTATCACGAAAACCTCGGGCTTGCTTTCCGGGGCCTCGGTCGATGGGAGGAAGCCGGGAAGGCTTATCTCAAAGCGCTTGAGATTGAACCCAATAATGCCGGGACCCACAACGGCCTGGGAAACTGCTACTACGGGGCCACTGAGTATCAGAAGGCCATTGACTGTTACCTGAAAGCGATCGAGATCGATCCCCGAGTCCCCGTGTATCACGAAAACCTTGGGCTTGCTTTCCGGGGCCTGGGTCGCTGGAAGGAAGCCGGGAAGGCTTATCTCAAAGCGCTTGAGATGGAACCCCATAATGCCGGGACTCACAATGGCTTGGGAAACTGCTACTACGGGGCCGCCGATTATCAGAGGGCTATTGATTGTTACCTGAAGGCGATCGAGGTCGATCCCAAGGTGGGGGTGTATCACGAAAACCTCGGACTTGCCCTGAGAGGCCTAGGTCGGTGGGAGGAGGCCGAGAAGTCGTATCTCAGGGTGCTTGAGATCGAACCCAATAATGCCGGGACCCACAACGGCCTGGGAAACTGCTATTACGGGGGCGCCGATTATCAAAAAGCCATTGATTGTTACATGAAAGCGATCGAGATCGATCCCCAAGTCTCCGTGTATTACGAAAACCTTGGCCTTGCGTTCAGAGGGCTGGGTCGATGGGAGGAAGCTGAGAAGGCGTATCGGAAGGCGATCGAGATCGAACCTAAGAATGCAAGTTATCACAACGGATTGGGAAACAGTTATTACGGGGCCGCCGATTACCGGAAAGCCATTGATTGTTACCTGAAAGCGATCGAGATCGATCCCGGAGTTGCGGTCTATTACGAAAACCTTGCGGTTTCCTTCGGGGGGTTAGGTCGTCCGGAGGAGGCTGAAATGGCTTATTTGAAAGCACTCGAAATCGTACCCAATAATTCAAATTATCACAATGGACTGGGAAACACCCTCTTCAAGAGGAACAAATTTGAGGACGCCATCCCTTGCTACATCAAAGCGATCGAGATCGATCCCGGGCTGGTTGTCTACCATGAAAACCTTGCCCTTGCCTTAAGGGCAGCCCAGCGT
>JBAVHJ010000304.1:0-8861 GCA_049685715.1 Terriglobia bacterium
GGTCAGGCCCTCCCCGTCACACCCTGAACGGTTTCTAATCGGTTTAAACTTTTTTCAATCAAACAAAGATTGGATCATCCATTAGTTCACCGCTCATCTTCAATCAACTCATGCATCCGACTGACCCCGTTCTTCCAAGCACTCCACGCTCCCTGGAGGTGCGACCCCCACCCCAGATTTAAGGACTCAGGCCGGCAGCTGGTTTCCTCATCGGACCTGTTCTTCAGCCCCGTCGCAAAGGCTTGTCCGATCTCGAGTCTGAGATTTAAGATGTGGCCATCCACCGGCTCGACAGGAGTCCTCGGCAGGGGCCCAGAAGGTCAACTTAACAGCATCCTATGGGCGAGGGCTTTAATTGCCTGCCCCATCCGCTGGCTGTATAATTCCATTCGATTCTCTCAATTCATGAGGAACTGATTCTCCAGGAAGACCGAATCGTGGGGGCACCAATCAGTTCCACAGGTCTTGGGTCTGAAAAGGTATTTTCACCTCACGGCACAGCTTAGTTCGTGAACCTTGACGGATCGCCATTAAGCACCCCCGGATCGTGCGCCGGAAGGCAAAGACCCATGTGAGGGGGGGGGCAGAACTGCGTTCGTGGCAAATCCCACATTGATTCTTAGGAAGCGACGTGTAACCGCATCCTAATCCGCGCGTACACTCGACCAGCGCCGGGGAACAGTTGGATCGTTATCCCGCGCTCAACATGCGGTGCATTTCAGGGAAGAACAATGGACATCTTGTTCCTGTTCCGAGGGCTCGTTATCGGTTTTTCAATTGCGGCACCTGTCGGCCCGATCGGGGTGCTATGTATACGCCGCACCCTGGCGGAAGGGCGCATCTCGGGGTTCGTCTCTGGATTGGGCGCCGCCACGGCCGACGCGATCTATGGATGTATCGCGGGATTTGGTCTCACTTTCATTTCAAACTTCCTGGTGAGGGAACAAATATGGCTGCGTCTGGTCGGGGGGGTGTTCCTTTGCTATTTGGGCCTGAAAACCTTTATTGCAAAGCCCGCTGAACAAAGTGAATCCCCCAAAGGAAATAATCTCGCGGGTGGATATGCTTCGACTTTTTTACTGACGCTCACGAATCCGATGACGATCATTTCGTTTGCGGCGATATTCGCCGGCCTGGGTTTGGGCAGCTCCCGCGGGAGCTATGGATCTGCGGGAGCCTTGGTATCAGGTGTTTTTGCAGGTTCGGCCCTGTGGTGGTTTGCCTTGACCGGGGGTGTGGGGGCATTTCGGGAGAAGTTTAATCTTTACGGCTTGCACTGGGTCAACAGAATTTCTGGCGCGATCATCGCAGGGTTCGGACTGTTTGCCCTCTTAAGCACATTATGACGGAGTACAATGGTCATGACACGACGTGGGCTCATGGTAAGGTCTTCCCGGCGCCGCTCGCACAAGTAAACGGGCTTGGGAAGGAGTCTCGCGGGAGAGAAGAGGCGGGCCAGCTTCTTTAGATCTGAGATAAGATCCCCGTTTCTGCCACCTCAGGCAAGGGTAGCAGACTGATCGGAAGATCCCATCGGAGAGTCATCATGCGCGACAATGATGCCATTATCGAGGTGATTGGTACTGCATTTGGAAGAAATGAATATCCCGGGGATGATTTCCTGCAGGGCAGTGTCGAAGGGTGCGAGCCGTTCGAAGAAATCGGCCCTTTCAAAGGGAAAGCCGACTGGAGGGGTATCGAGCCCGGATTCCTGGACGCCCATGCCGAGGCTTTGAGCTTCTTCTCCCAGGCAGGCTTTAGATTCTTTCTTCCCGCCTATCTGATTGCCGACCTCGATGCCCAGCTCAAGGTAGCCAGTCCGTTGTTTCACCTGACTTATGGATTCTCCGACACCAATGTCCGAATTCCAACGAGAGCGGGTGACACCCTGGTGTGGAATGGAAAATCCCAGTTCGTAAATCCCAGAAGATATGGCGCGACAACTTTTTATGATTACTCCCGCTATCGGCTGTCGGCGTTTACCCGGGAGGAGGCACGCGCGATCGTGGGCTACCTGGAGTACAAGCGCGATTCTGATCCCAATGATTTCGAAAAAGGTTGTGTTGATGCGGCACTCCAATCCTACTGGCTGGAGAGAGCGCAGACCGCCCCCTGGGCTAAGAGCCTAGAGCAGCATCTGAAGAATCAGGCGGAATTCCTCGCCGCCACCACACAAGCGAGAGAAAGTCAATAAACTTCACCCGCCCATGGCGAGCAGCAGATTTCAAATGAGAAATCCGACCGAAGAATCGTTTTCCCGTAGGCGGGAAAAGCGGATTCATTCAGAATGCCAGGGGATTACGGCTTGAATTCAACGCGAGGGTGGGCTCCTCAAGGGACGACCCAAATCGGCCATGGGGAGGGTCGTACCGGCTCTTACGGCCGTCAAGGATCCCCCTGTGGCTATTCGATACCATGCGCATCACGACAAAAGAATTGAGACCGGATCTTTGGCCTGCCCTTGAAAGCCTTTTTGGGATCAACGGCGCCTGTGGCGGTTGCTGGTGTCAGGCCTGGCGGATCGAGAAGGGCGAACGGTGGGCTGAGGTTAAAGGCGCTGTGGCCAAGGCAAGACTTCGTAAGGGCGTCCGTAAACGTTCGATGTTTGGTATTCTTGCCTTCGTCGCCAACAAGCCTGTGGGCTGGTGCACCTTCGGTCCGAGAGATTCGTTCCCCCGTCTCAATCGAGCCCCCAGCCTGCAGTGCGACGATTCGACGGAGGTATGGTCTCTTCCATGCTTTTTCGTGGCGCGCGGGTTTCGTCGAAAGGGAGTTGCGGGAGCTCTTCTCAAACCTGCCCTGACTGCGATGAGCCGCCAGGGTGTCCGACTGGCCGAGGGCTATCCTTCCAAACCTGATAAGGCAGGTCGATACATCGACACGTTCGCATGGACGGGCACGCTGTCACTTTTTCGCAAAGCCGGTTTCACCCGTGTCGGAAACCCCACGAGCAGTAAGCAACGGGTTAGAAAGACGCTGCACAGGACCTGGAGCGCATTGTCACAGCCTAAGCAGAAGATCCAAACCTCAACTTCAACAGGGGGAGCCGGAAAAGCCGCGGCCTCTGCAAGACCCCATACTTAGGCATACATTGGCCGCAGGAAATCATCTTTAGGGACACAAACCCAAAGGAAGGTCAAAATGGCGGCAAAAAAAATCCTGATGATCGTGGGAGACTATGTCGAGGACTATGAGGTCATGGTGCCGTTCCAGGCATTGCAGATGGTGGGCCATACTGTCCACGCCGTCTGCAGTGGCAAAAAGAAAGGCGAACAAGTGCGGACGGCCGTCCATGATTTTGACGGGGCTCAGACCTACAGCGAAAAGCCCGGTCACAACTTCACTTTGAATGCAACCTTCGATGGAGTGAAGGCTGAGGACTACGATGCGCTGGTCATACCGGGAGGACGAGCGCCCGAGTACATCCGACTCAATCCAAAAGTATTGAAGATCGTGCAGCACTTCGCAAAGGCCAACAAGCCAATCGCAGCCATTTGTCATGCAGCGCAGGTCCTGGCCGCTGCCGGCGTCCTCGAAGGAAGGGCCTGTTCGGCCTATCCCGCCGTGGGGCCGGATGTGACTCGGGCGGGTGGCAAGTACATCGACATTCCCGTCGACAAGGCTCATGTAGACGGGAACCTGGTCACCGCACCAGCCTGGCCCGCGCACCCGGAGTGGCTCGCAAAGTTCCTGCAGGTTCTGGGAACCCGAATTACGCCTTAGACTACCGCTCAAAAAGGGTCGGCCACGAACCCTACACATTACAGGTTTCTTCGGTCCGAGCCTGCTTGCCAATATTTTCTTGTGAGGGTGAAAACGGGATTCCATTCACTACTCATAGCGGAGCGCCACCATGGGATCGATCCTGGTGGCGCGTGAAGCGGGGATGTAGCTTGCCAGGATGGCGGCTGCGGCCAAAAAAAGAGAGGTCACAACAAACGTCGCCGCATCGGTAGGTTGGACTTCAAAGAGAAAAGAGGCAAGCAGTCGCGTTGCGGCCATAGCGCCATAAACACCCAGCACAAGACCTGCCATGATCAGCAAGGCGCTCCGCCCCAGCATGCTCGCAAGGATATCTTCACGCTTTGCCCCGAGCACCAGGCGAATGCCGATTTCACGGGTGCGCTGAACCACGCTGAAAGCCATGACCCCATATATTCCGACCACGGCGAGCAGGAGCGCGATCCCTGAGAAGGCCGCCAGCAGCCGCGAGTAAAATCGCGGCTCGGCGGTGTTGGCGGTCAACAGATCTTCCATCGTGGCGATCTGAAAGACCGGCTGATTGGCATCCACCTCGTGCAACGCTGCCCGCATGGAACCGGCAATGGCCGCAGCGGGCACGCTTGACCGCACCACATAGTTCATGGACTGCAGGAAGAATGGCACCTGGACCTGGGCCAGAGGCTGGTAAATGGCGGGTGGCGTCTCCTGATTCAGGTTTTCTTGTTTCACGTCATCGACGACCCCGATCACCGTGTACCAATCCTCCGGTTCCGGGTGGTCGGCAAAGGTGACGCGTTTCCCGATCGGATCTTCATTCGGCCATACCCGTTTTGCGGTGGTCTGACCGACGATCATGACGCCGGGAGAGCTTTCGTTATCGGCGCGGGTAAAGTCGCGCCCTCTCAGCAGCCGGATTCCCATGGTCTGGAAATACCCCGGCGTCACGGCCGGCTTGCTCACGCTAAACGCAGTGGCGGAATCCGGCATTCCTTCAACGGTGAAGCTCCCCATGATGAGCGCCCTCCCCATCGGCAGCCAGTTGACGACCGCGGCCGAGGTTACGCCCGGCAGGGTGGTGAGTCGTTCGTGCACTTTTTCATGAAAAGCTTTCATCTGCTCTGCCGTGCTGTACACCTGTGGGAGGTGCACGGTCATGGTGGTCACGTTTTCAGCTTGAAAACCGGGATGGACCGAACGCAATTTGATAAAACTCTTTACGAGTAACCCGGCACAAATCATGAGCACGAGTGCCATCCCGATTTCGCCTACGACAAGCGCATTTCGCATGCGTTGCGATTTCGCAGTGAGCCGGCCAAACCCGTGTTTCATCGTTTCGCTCAGGCTGATCTTGGAGGCCAGCATGGCAGGCCACAAGCCGAACAGAAAACTCGTGACGGCGGAGACCAGCAGTGTGAACATCAAGACCCGCGCATCCATGCGAATCTCTTCAAATCGCGGGATGCTCCGTGAAGGCGCAACGGACAAGAGTGCGGGGACTCCCCACATGGCAAAAACGATTCCCAGGAGGCCGCCTGACAGCGACAAAACGGCACTTTCGGTGAGCATTTGCCGAATGAGCCTCATCCTCGTGGCCCCCAGCGAATAACGAACGGCGACTTCCTGCTCCCGTCGCGTGGCCCGGGCGAGCAGCAGGTTCGCGACATTGACACAGGCAATAAGCAGCAGGAATGCAACCGAGCCGAGCAGGATACGCAGGGCGGGGCGGACTTCACCTACTATCGTTTCCTGAAGAGGATGCATCCGCATGAGGTGACCGCGAATCGCCATCGGTTTTTCTGAATTAAGGCGCTGTGCAATGGTATCCAGTTCGGCTTGCGCCTGCCCCGGCAGGATTCCGTCCTTGAGTCTTCCAATGACACTGCGAAAGGCGATATGGATGTTGTCGGGTTCCAATATGGCCGGCACCCAAAGATCGTCGTTCCCCGGGAAGGACCAACCGGGCGGCATGACCCCTACCACGGTATAGGGTTTCCCATCGAGCATGATCGCCCTGCCGAGGATACCCTTCTCGGTGTTGAAACGGCTTCGCCATAGAGTGTCGCTGAGCACCACCACGCGGGCTCTTTCCGGCATCCCCTCGTCCGGCAGAAACGTGCGTCCCAACTGCGCATTGACACCCACAGTGCTCCAGAAATTGGCCGTGACCTCGGGAGCCTTCACCTCGATGGGTTCTCCCGCGCCGGTGAGGCTCTTGACCCCGCCATCAAACGCAGCCACCGCACTAAAAGAATGTGCTTGCTGCTGAAGCGCGACGAGCTCCGGGTCCATCATATTCAGCAAACGGTCCGGTGCCGCGGTCGGCGCGTCGGCAATCCTGTAAAGACGACCCGGATCGCGGAACGGCAGCGGGCGGAGGAGAACCGAATTCACCACCGTGAAGATGGCGGTGTTGGCGCCGATGCCGAGCGCAAGGGTCAGGACGGCCAGAAGAGCAAATCCCGGATTCTTCAACAACATCCGTATGGCAAATCGAAGATCGTGCGCAAGACTATCCATCTTTCCTCTCCATCTCAAAGGGGGCTGCGCAAAAAATGTTTCGAATTGAAGTGGTCGCGACCCAGGACTACGAAACTTGAGCTTAGACGGAAGGTGGAGCCCTTCGGTCACTCCAAGAGTTGACTCGTCTTGTTACCGCTTAATAAAAAACAGAAATCTCAGAATTATGGGGATTAGTACCCAATCTAAAACATAGCACAATTCATGCCAATTCTGGACTTACACCTTCCATTTGAAATTCAAGGGGTTGCTGGAAGGGGGAAATTTTCAAGTCCAGTAGAGGGTGTTCGATCGTGAAATCAAGCCGTCTTAGAACCAGACAGCATGGCGAATGACCTGAGTTGGAATTTTGCGCATTCGCAAAACCAGATCGAACCTGGGATTCGATTCGGCCTTTCAAGATTGAATCTTGGAATTAGACCTGCCTTTTCTGTCCCCTATCACCCAATACCTACTCCCTCTCTTTCCCTGACACCTGGCACCCGACCCCTGACACCTGCACTATTCATACCGCAAGGCTGTCATCGGATCGACTCGCATGGCCCGCCGCGCGGGTATAATGCACGCGGCGAGTGATACGACGCCAAGCAGACCCGCGACGAGCCCGAACGTCAGTGGGTCCGTGGTGCCCACGCCGAAAAGCATGCTCCGCAGAAAGCGTGTCAGGGCAAACGACAGCCCCAGGCCAATGCCCAAACCCAACAGGGTCAATCCAAGACCCTGACCCAGCACCAAGCGGAAAATATCGCGTTGTTGCGCACCCACCGCCACGCGAATTCCAATCTCGTAGGTGCGCTGGCGCGTCGTGTAGGCGATCACCCCGTAGATTCCCACTGCAGCTAAGATCAGTGCGAGCAATCCAAATGCGCCGACGAACGTACCGGCGATCCGCTCGCTGGTGCTCGCAATCTGCACCTGTGACTTGAGCGTTAAGATGTCAAACACCGGCAGATCGGCGTTGAGTTCATGAATGGTTTTTTCAAGAGTTTGGGCGAAGGCGAGTGGATCCCCGAAAACCTGTGCGTGAAATATCGCGCGGGGAGAATATCCCTGGAAAAGAGAGAAGTACACAAACGGCACAGGAGTCTCATTCAAATTGTCGTAATCGCTATTGCGCGCAACGCCGACGACGGAATACCACTTCTCATTTGCTTTGAGTCGTTTCCCTATGGGATCCTGCCGGGGCCAGTAGCGCGACGCGAATGCCTGGTTCACGACAGCGACCAACGGCGACCGGTCGGTGTCTTGCAGGGTGAATTCGCGTCCTGCCAGAAGAGGAATCTGCAGCGTCCGGAAGTAATTCGGGCCGACATCAGCATCGCCGATGGTCATCGATTCGTGAGGTTGCGGTACATAGATTTCGGGTGCCACAGAAACTGAGCTTAGTGTGAAGCCCAGTGGCATCCAGTCGGCCAGGCTCGCCGATTGGACACCGGGCAAGGCCTCGAGCTTGGCCAGAAGTTGGCGATGGAACTCCAGGCCAGTCGGGGGGGTATAACCTGCGGAAAACAGATCATAGGAAGCCACCAGCACATGGTCCGGATTGAAGCCCGGGTCGAATCGTTGTGCGTTCCAAAAAGCCCGAATGAAGAGTCCGGCCGAGATCAGCAGGAGCAGTGAAAGCGCGATTTGCGCCACGGCAAGCGCGCTGGAAAGCCGAGCCTTGTGAACTCCGCCGGATGTACTCCCCGTCTCTTCCTTCAAAACGGTCGCCGGGGAGAGGCCCGACGATCGCAGCGCCGGCAGGATGCCAAAAATCGCCCCAGTGACGAGGGAGACGAGAGCCGTCGCCAGGAGAACGGTTCGATCCGCGTGGACGTTGAGTGAAATCGGAATGTTCGTCGGCGGTATAAAATCCGCGAAGGTTCCAGCGGTCCAACCCGTGATCAACATCGCCAGGGTACCGCCTGCCCCGGAAAGCAACAGGCTCTCCACCAGGAGTTGCCGGACAAGTCGCCAGCGGCTGGCGCCGATCGACAGGCGAATGGCCATTTCACGCCGCCGGGATACTGCGCGCACCAGCAGCAGATTGGCGACATTCACACATGCCAATAACAGCAACACGCCGGCGATCGCGAGCAGCATCGGCAATAAAATATAAAAGTATCCATTCGCTCCATAGGGAGCACGCCACAACGGGTCAATCGTGATAGCGTTGGAGCCTTTGTGTGAATCGGGATCTTGCTGCGCGATTTGTTCCACCAGAAGATTCATTTCCTGTTGGGCCTGTTGCGGGGGGATGCCGGGCTTCAGCCGCCCCAGGAGGATGAGCCACTCGGCTTCACGTCGCTGTAGTAGGTCTCCAGAAGGGATGATCTGTCCCTCCATCATCAGCGGAATCCAAAGGTCCAAGCCCAATCCGGTCTGACTTCCCTGAAAACCGGGAGGCATCACCCCAATCAGAGTGTAAGGATGCTGATTGATATTGATCGTCCGGCCAATGACCGAAGGGTCCCCGCCGAAATGGGTTTCCCAGAGGCGATGGCTGATGACCACGACAGGCGAACCTCCGGGCCTTTGTCCTTCGGCTGGAAGGAAGCTACGGCCCATGATCGGCCTTGCCCCGAGCACGTCGAAGTAATTGGCCGAAGCTAGCGCTCCCCAAACGAGCTGTGGCTTCC
>JBAVHJ010000305.1:0-2697 GCA_049685715.1 Terriglobia bacterium
CGGCGAGGCTACCAGAGCGGATTATGACCGGCGGATTTTCGCAGAGGTGTGCAAGAAGGAGGTTGATCGGAGATTGCAGATTAGAGATTTGAGATCGAAAGGCTGTGGACTCAGCGGAAATCAACTGTTAGAAATCCGCTGACACAAGCCCCCGCCGCAATGAGCGCGGCGAGGCTACCAGAGCACACCAATGCGCCGACGGAGCAGGGGTACCAGAGCGGATCATCCCCCTGGCGGAGCGGGGATGTCACAGCTGGCTCACGACCCAATTGCATCGGCAGAATTCGGGTCAACACCTAATGGGGCTGGAAGCCGATCCGGCGGCGCTTGGGTCGCGGAGGTGCCATCAATTGCCGGATCGCGTCAAACACAACCTTAAATTGAGCATCGTATTTCCTTTCCAGCGATTCGAGCTTGCGGGCCAAGTCCTTATGTGAGGCCAGGATTTCACGGAGACGAATAAAGGCGCGCACGATAAAGACGCTGACCTCAATGGCGCGGGGCGTGTTGAGGACGCTCGCCGCCATGATGGCGCCATGCTCGGTGAATGCGTTGGGAAGGACAGGTGAAAATTTAAGCTTGGAGAGGTGGTCGCAAATTGCGACCACCTTCGCTTTCTCGGCCGCCATCAACTGGAACATGAAATCACGGGGAAATCGATTTTGATTGCGTCTGACCTGTTCGTTCAGACGCTTTGTCGTGACCCCATAGAGCTTGGCCAAGTCACTGTCGAGCATGACCTTCTGCCCCCGGATAAAGAGGATCGAGCGCTCGATTCGTTCCAAGGGAATTAACGATTGATTCCCTTTCATTGTTGCCTCCTTTTTAAGGTCACAAATTGCAACCTTAAACAACGTGGCGGTGACAACATGCGGTTCTTTGAAGGGGGGCCCTACTGGGGGAGGAACACACTGCTTAATCTCAAGGCATTCATGAGCAGTATAAGCGTTTGAGACCTCCAAGGGAAAGAGAAGAATTCGTTCGGGGGACCAAGCTGTCATCCCTCAAAACCTTGCGGGGGAGGACGTCGCCGTGGAGTTTCGATTGTTCGTCCAGAAATTGAAAGGCCCTCAGGCGGATTCAGGTGTCGAGAGGAATAGGTTAGAGGGAATAGGTTATAGGGGATAGGGAAAGGCGGTTCAAAGTTCCAAGTTTCAAGTTCAAAGTCCGAAAACCAAATTCCACGTTCAATGCGCCACAGGGCATTTTGGGCCGGATTCGGGGACTGGAAGAATCGACTTCATGGTACCCGCGGGGCCCCGTGAACGGCGCCCCTTTTTATTCAAGCCCCGATCAATCGGGGCTGGGGGATTTTTCTTGGTCCCGACCCGCCGGTAAACCGGCGGGCTGTACGTAATCAAGCCCGCTAAAGCGGGCTCCAGACCGGGTCGTTCTCGGACTCGAGACCGGGTCGACTACGGACTGGAGACCGGGTCGTTCTCGGAGAGCTGAAGCGGGCTGGAGACCCGGGTCGGCCACGGACTGGAGACCGGGTCGGTCTTGGTGATTGGGAATCTCTTTCTCAACCGAAACGCCAAAGTTCGAAGTCATCGGCTGTCCACATGGAAGCCGATCCGGCGGCGCTTGGGTCGCGGCGGCGCCATCAATTGCCGGATGGCATCAAAGACACCCCTAAATTGTGCGTCATATTTCCTTTCAAGGCCCTCGAGCTTGCGGGCCAGGTCGGCATGAGATGCCATGATCTGGCGTAATCTGACAAAGGCGCGCATGATCTCAACATTGACTTGGACTGCCCGCTTGCTTCGCAGGGCGCTAGAGAGCATGGCCACTCCTTGTTCCGTAAATGCAAAAACATTGGGCGAGTGCTTCATTTTCGAACTTATCACAAATTGTGATAAGTTCAGGATCTCTTTACGAGAAAGCGCGAACACAAAATCACTGGGAAAACGATCGATGTTCCTTCGAACCGATTGGTTCAGCACCCTCGTTTCCACCCCGTACAGTTCCGCCAAATCCCTGTCCAGCATCACCTTCTGGCCACGAACCAGGTAAATGGATCGTTCGATGCGATCCATTGGAATCACGGATTGATCGCCGCACATCTTCGCCTCCTATTGGGGGATCGTAAGTTGCGATCTCAGAAAATGGGGACAGGCACCAGGGTCACTTCAGCTTCAAAATCATCGAGCGTGAGGTGCCAGTCCCTATTTTCGAGGGCATGACATTTTAGGATCGGGGGTGATTAAAGGGGGATCAACTCAATCTTCGACTGCAAGGAACTGTTAAGAAGTATACCCTCCCGCGGGGTCGAGTGGAAGGACATTTGAAGATTGAGGAACCGGGGGCAGTCCCCTGGAAAAGCGGGGGCAGCTCCGTCCAATGCCCTCCGCCCGCTATCCCGCCTTTCGAAACAATTCATATCTCTCTTCCAGGAAGTCCTTATTTGGCTTGAGAGGTTTTGCAATTGGCACGACCGCCAAGCGTGCGTTGTGGCATTCCTGGAGGCCGTGCATCAGCATGGGGCCGTCGGATTCGTCGAGCACGTCCTTCCGAATCTCAATTACCAAGTCCGGTCGGACGCCGAGGATGTACTTGTCAAAAGCAGCATGATGCAGTTTGCAGAGCGACAGCCCATTTGATACCCACGGCTCGCCTTTGGGATGGCCGTCGGGCAGGATATGCGCTGCTTCGAGGAGCTCGGTGTGGTGTAGCCGACAGACGGCACAGCTTTGTCGA
>JBAVHJ010000306.1:0-2098 GCA_049685715.1 Terriglobia bacterium
GCTCAACCTGGGTCATTTTGGCCTGGCTTCGGGGTGTTACACGCACTTCACCTCCCCGATCCGCAGATATCCTGACTTGATTGTCCACCGCATCTTCAAATCACTCATCGGCCCCGCCCGGGATGAACACGGTGTGATTCGGGAGGGGACACGGAGGGCTCGCCGGCATGATTCCATCCAACAGCCCGCGACTACCGGGAGGTTCACGCCGCGTCCCCCAAAGATAGCCCCACCGTACTCGAAAGAGCAGCTCTCGACCATCGGAGCCGAGTCCAGTGAAGCGGAACGCAGAGCCGCCGGAGCCGAGCGTGAATTGATCGAGTGGAAGAAGGCGAAGTTCATGCAGGAACGGATCGGCGAGGAACTCCAGGGATTGATCATCAGCGTTAACAAGAATGGCTTCTATGTTGAACTACTGGATCTATTCATCGAAGGGTTTGTTCCGGTGGGATCGCTGATCGATGATTTCTATGTGTACCGCGAGAGCATGCAGTGCCTTCTGGGGGACCGCTCCAAGAAATCCTTCCGCATCGGCGACCGCATCAGTGTGCTCGTCGATCGCGTGGATGCGGACTCTCATAGGATTCAGTTCCTGGTGGCCGACCTGATGAAGGGTCCGTCTTCCATCCGACGCACGAAACGCCGCCCCTACCATGGTCGGCCGAAGGGCCGGGGTTAAATTCAGCCCCGAAAGAGAATCAACTGGAACTTCCGGACTTAGTCTAGGTAAAAATACACCGCAAAGCCCGCCCAGTAGACGCCAAGGGCACAGTAAGAATGGCGACGTGAAGAGTGCGTGGCTTCCTGGCGACCTCTGCGGTTAAACGGGTGTTCTAGAGTCATCCGGAACCAGACCGTATCCAAATTCTCCGGTGACGAAAACCTCATGCCTCGTTGGCGTGAGGCGAGACGCCACCCCCGTCCTGAACTCGCAATCAATTATTCCTCTGACATCGCAGAACCCGCATTGCGTTTGACAAAAACGGACGTCAGCCTTAATATTTTCTGCCCACTTCGCGGTGGAACCTGCTGTGTGGCGGCGTAGCTCAGGTGGTAGAGCGAGGGTCTCATAATCCCTAGGTCTGTGGTTCGAGTCCACACGCCGCTACCAAATTCATTTCTTACTTTCAGCGGCTTTCGGCTCTCTCCCCACACGGTTCGCTTCCCTACCGATGAAATTGTCGTTCACACCCCAAATGGCCTCGCACTCTCCTGCTGTGGAGCTCATTCAGAGTCGCTGAAATGCGAATAGCCCCAATTACATTTGGAACCGGTGGCTAGCGGATGTTTTCGATCATGCTGATGTCGGCCTCTTGGAAACGGAAGGCCTCAATCACAATCCGGCGATGGTCGGGGTGGACGTCGAACCGGGCGTAGGATGAGGTTGTGAATGAGCTTACATCCTGAAGGGATACCTTGAGCCGGATGGCAGTTCGCGTGCGCACCGGTGGGGAACCGTCGAGGCGAACGCGCCAGAGAACACCTGTGAGGTCCGGTTTACCCTCGAGGACAAAGAGTTCGTCAGCGCCGGCCCACGTGTAGTAGCTTGCCCAACCGCGAAATACTTGGCGCGGAGCTCCGCCACTCAAATCATAGACCCACACACCGGCCTCGGGATCACCCTGGTGGCGAGCAGGAATGACGGACGCAATATGACGACCGTCCGCTGCCCAGTAGAAGAGGCTGCCCCGAACCGTGTCGAGCGTTTGCGTCTTGCTGTTCCCGGGGTCGAAAAGCTGGACCGGTCCATTCGTCGAGCGGAACACCAGTCGGCCGTCGGGTCCGACATCGCCCCAGGCCCCTTCTTCCGTCTCGACGGGCACTTCCTCGGGCACTGTTCCCGACAAACTCAGTCGTCTTAAGGTGTGAGATGATCCAATCCCGGGGTGCCGAGCGGTGAAGATCAAGGATTGGCCGTCGGCAACCCAACGCGGAAAAACATTCAAATAGGGGTCCTCGACCAGCTTAACGGGGTTAGACCCGTCCGCATCCATCAACCAGATGGTCTCATTCTCGGCGCCATTGCGGTTGGCAAAGTAAGCGATATGGCGGCCGTCGGGCGAATACGCCGGAGACAATGTGCTTCGGCTTGCATCCG
>JBAVHJ010000307.1:0-2217 GCA_049685715.1 Terriglobia bacterium
CTCCTGTCCAAGAACTGCCTACGGATGGTTCCAAGAAGGGGTCGCACTCCGCGCACCTCCCTCACCGCCTTCCGTGCCTTTCCCGGCAAATAACCACACGTCAAGGGTAAGAACGAATGGCGGTAGACCCGCAGATTGCGATAAGGTCTCAACAACATTTGCCAATTGCGGTTCCAAGGGTAATCGGTGAGACAGTTGATTTCATCGGTGTCCCCCGAATTGAAGGCCCGTTCAATCGTACTCGCCATGAGAACATTTCCAGGAGCAAAGGCGGAGTAGGCTTCGTCGTAGGCGATCTTGTATAGAACCAATGAGCGACCCATCTTGATCCCCATGTGGCCAGCCAGAGTTTTCCCATCAGCGGCCAGAAAGTGCCATTCCAACCAGCCCTTCTCAGCCAGCCGTCGCACTAGCACCTCGTAATAGGCCATCGACCTTGCGGACCGCTGGATCGCATTCCCCATTTGCCCTTTCCAACCGGAAGCTTCGACTTTCATGAATCGTCGAAGGTGCTCTTCGGGAGTTTCACTCCCCAGAAACAGCATTTGAACCTCACATTGCTGGTCGATTTTCCTGCCTACACGACGCAAGTTGCGGGCGAAATGCGGGCTGAGGCTGTTGAGGAACTCCGGGTAGGTCCCCTGAATTTTGATGAAGGAACCATTCCCCGCCGGACTATCCACACAAAATCCAGCTTTCTTAATGCACTCGACATACTTCATCGTGGCTGACTCTTCCGGCACCTCATCGAATTCAAGACAAAACCAATTCGGAGATTTTTTTTCCAACGCTGAGAGTAAGGTGGCGATGACCGGCCGCTCCAATCCTTCAGCGATCACCATATCGGCGTTCTCTAATAGATTCAACCGCAGCCTGGCACATCGAGTACCCATCACACGGCAGGATTCGATGACTACGGGGAGAACCCCCACCAACTCGGAATCGTCATTGTAGGCAAACAGACATACCCAAGGAATTCCCGGTGTCAGGTAGTATTCCAGATAGGTGGAAATCCAGGCATGGGAGAGCATGGGCAGTCGCTGGGGCGAACAGAAAGCCAATCGATCCCAAGCGGCAGCATGAGATCCAAGACCCTTCAGACTGGTTACTTCAACAACGCGCAATGTTTCACTCCTGTAGGTCACTCACGCCACGGTCAAAGGTTCTCTCCACGGGTTTCACCTGGCGTCCCGCCTTAAGGCACCCTCCGGATGGCTTCTCCCCCTTGCTCGTTCCTCAGTACCTCCTTAAGAAACATCCGACCGGCCCGGTAGAGTGGTCGGATTCCTGGCAACCTGCTGACACCAAGTCGGGCCTGCTTGGGGAGGTAACCAAAAAACAGAGACAGCGGGCACCTCGGATAGATCTGGATATCCAGGTATCCTTTCTTTTCCATCCCCCATTTGTCGTGCCAGGCCATATCGGTCAAGCAGTTGATTTCGACGATGTCGGGTGAAGCAAAAGCCCGCCTCGCAGTTTCTTCAAACAGCAGGTTTCCAGGGGAACAAGACCGGTAGGATTCATCATACCCGATCTTGAGAATCGTAAGCGCACCCCCCATTCTCACCGCTAACTGACCCGAGATCGTCCTGCCTTCGGCCTCCAGAAAGGTCCATTCGAGCCACCCCAACCTCGACAGCCGTTGTACGACAGCGGTATAGAAGGAAACCAGTTTCGGAGATTGCTCTATGGCTGTTCCCGCGCGCCCTTTCCATCCTGACCCCTCAACTTTGAGAAAGCGCTCCAACTCCTCAGGCGTTGCTTGACTCCCTGTCAGAAACCTCAATTGGACACCTGAAAGGCGAGCCAGCTTTTTTCTTGATTTCTGATGGTTCTTCTTAAAATTCTGGCTTAATGTGTCATGGAACCCATCAAAACTCCCTGTTGTTTTGAGAACGGATCCTCTTCCCGAAGGAAGACTTCGAACAAAGGCCTGTTCGGCCGCGACACCCAAGGTGAGTACCGTGGGTGACATCTCAGGGATTGCACTCAATTCAAGGTCAAAATACTCCGGCTGGGCCCGGAGCACAGCCGACAAGAGCAACCTTGTGACGATCGCCTCGCTTCCCAAGGCCACCACCAGATCGACCGATCGGGTGTGCTCATTCCCCGGAGTGCGCAAGCGAGGACGATGAATCCCCAGGACACGATGCGGCGACACAACGAGCGGCAAGACTCCCACCAAGACCTCTTCCTGGAGGGCCAGAAGAGCAAACC
>JBAVHJ010000308.1:0-10187 GCA_049685715.1 Terriglobia bacterium
ATGCCCCACTGCTCTCAAACCAAACCCCTTGACATCACTTGAAGCCTCGCAGTAAGCTCCCGCCGTTCCTGAGACATTCTTCTTGCGGTATCTGGAGGGGGACCAGGTACTCATACGGCGCTCCCTACCGTCCAGCGCCTTCTCGAATTTTACACATGAGCCGACAATTCGTCCGTCGCCTGACCGGGCACGCTCAATCCTCCGGGCGGGTGATTTGACTTTCTTTCCTTCGGAGGGTCCATGAGCAAAGAGAGTTATCCTGCTTCTATTGCCGATCGAATCCTCTTTCCATTGGAATTGAGCCCCATCCCAAGACAGTTATCTGAGCTTGAGAACAAGGCCATCATCGAGCGCCGCAAGCAAGCGGGTGAAGATCTTGCGAATGCAGGGGTGGGTCTCGCTCTTTCGGGAGGGGGGATCCGGAGTGCCACATTTTCATTGGGAATTCTCCAGGCCCTCGCCAAGAACCATCTTTTTCGAAAGGTCGATTATCTTTCTACGGTTTCCGGTGGCGGCTACATTGGCTCTTTTCTCGGGATGCTTTTCGTGCGTCCCTGGGTCAACCTCAAGAACCTTGCAGACGAAATCGGGGAATTAAAGGACGCCTACAGGCCTATCGAGAAGGGCCAGCCTGAAGCCAAAAACACCGTGGAACGGGTGGAAAACATCCTTGCTCCTAACAACCTGGATTCAAAACCCGTCGACTGGCTTCGCAACAACGGCCGATACCTATCACCCAATGGTTCTGGAGACACCCTTCTGGCCACCAGCGTCTATCTTCGGAACTGGGTGGCTGTCCAGATTGTTCTTTCCGTCCTCTTCTTGACTCTCTTCCTCTTTGCGAGTGGCCTCCGTGCGATCGCTGCCTATTTGAATCTATACTCCCTCCCGGGGTTAAAAGAGATCGTCCCTGGAATGCCGTCCGGTTTTGTCTGGTGGAGCCCTTACATTCTTCTTCCGCTTTTCACAGTTATCCTCCTGGTGATTCCTCTGGCCTGGGCTTACTGGTTGATCACCGGAGAGAAATCGGATGCGTCTTCAGGATTGACCCGCCACCCGTGGATCTCCGTGTTTGCCCTCATTGTCGTTTTGGGAGTTGTCCAGGCCATTCTTCCATCGATGGGATCCACCTCTCCCACTTTTTCTGTCTTTCTGTTTGTCCTCATGTTCTGCGCGGCCCTCACTCTGTTGGTATGGATCATCACCTGGAAGTTCTGGATTTCGCGCGAGCCTGAGATGAGCCGGGCCTCCCGGGCTCTTCTCCTTCGGAACCGTCTCTCCTCCTGGTTGGCAATGTGGCTTTGGATCTCGGTGGGGCTGTTCATCTTCGCCATTGTGGACTCACTGGGGCAGAGCTCTTATGCCTACTTAAGGCACATGGGTTTATTCAAGGGTCTCTCGTCTTTCAAGGCCCTTGCTGCTGCCGCCGGGGTCACGGGTTTTATGGCCATGGCTCAACGGATAACCATCCTGCTGGGTGGATTTGTGGGCAAGGGCAGACCGAAGCTCCGCGTCCAGTTTCTCGCCTCACTGGCAGCCGTCGCCCTCCTGCTGGTGGTTCTCACTTCCCTCTCATTCATCGCCCACGGCTTTGCCTGGGGATGGCAAATCCCTTATGGAAACCCCGGACACATGATCTGGGAGAACTTTGCTCCGAAGGACAGAGTCGGGCTCAGTTCAGAAAAACACATCGTGATTGAAGAAGCGGGGTCGGAGGATCGTGTGGCCGACACCGATGATGATATGGACGAGATTGTCTCCCACGCCAATTGGCAATGGCTTTCGATTACGCTCCTCGTGTGCATCGGGCTGACCTACGCCTTTGGCCAGACCTTCCAGTTTCTCAACCAGTCCTCGCATGCGGCGATTTACGGGGCGCGCCTCACACGAGCCTATCCGGGCGCGTCGAATCCGATTCGCCTGAGCGGAAAAGGGCGCAGCGTGACCGAAGTCATCAAGGGTGATGAGGTCAAGATGAAGGAATATACCCCGCATGTCATGGGAGGTCCCATTCATTTGATCAACGTCACCTTGAATGAGACGGTCTCGGGAAAATCTCAGGTTGAGCAGCGCGACCGGAAAGGGCTGGCGATGGCGGTGGGCCCGTTCGGGATCAGCGTGGGGGTGAATCATCACTCCCTCTGGGATAAACCCGCCGACGACGTTCCTGCATGGGACACGAACAGGTTTCACATTTTCCAGTCGGAAACTCCTCGAGGTGGAATCTTCTGTGAGCCCCTGAGCCTGGGACAGTGGACCGGAATTTCAGGGGCCGCGTTTTCCACCGGCCTGGGGTCACGCACCAGTTTAGGATTGAGCCTGCTGTGTGGCATGGTCAATCTACGATTGGGGTATTGGTGGGGGAGCGGCGTGGATCCGGACGTGCGGACCGCAAAGGTGGGAGACGTCCGATTCACAAGAGGAATCGGAAGGTCACTCGCGAAAGCCTTTCCCGTCCAGGTGTACATGCTGAATGAATTCACCGCGCGCTTCCACGGCCCCGCCCGTCCTCACTGGTATCTGACCGACGGCGGACATTTTGAAAACACGGCCTGCTATGAACTGATCCGTCGGCGTGTTCCTCTGATCATTGTTTGCGATAACGGCTGTGATCCGGAGTACGATTTTTCGGACGTGGCCAACCTCGTCCGAAAAGCCCGAAAAGACTTCAACGCGGAGATCACGTTCCTCACTGACGCGGAACTGAAGGATGTTTTGACAGATTCAGCCTATCCATTCATCGGGCCCCTTGAACAACTCCGCAGGGGGAAATGGAGTGAGGAGAACTTGCCCAAAGATCAAAAGAAGAAAACCATCACCCCCGATGAAGCGGGATTCTCTCTTGCTCACGCAGCCTTGGCGAAGGTCTGCTATGACGGCAACACGAAAGCTGAATCCATCCTGCTGCTGATCAAGCCGACGCTGACAGGCGAAGAACCCATCGATGTCGTCGAGTATCATGAAGCCCATGAAGACTTCCCCCAGGAATCCACCGGAGACCAATACTTCGACGAGGCCCAGTGGGAGAGCTACCGAAAACTCGGTGAATGGATCGGAACGCGGTTATTTGGGGCCGATCGAGGAGAATCCGAAACGAAATGGAGCCCATCCCATATGGATGTCCGGACGCTTCTCGAGAAGGTGAACCAAATGAATTCCCAGTCCTCATAATCGAAAATCGCGGGTGGGGCTCAAAGGGAAAAGAGACAGGCGTAAAATGCCCGGCAAGATAGCAGGATAGTTATGGCTTTTCCCTCCTTCAGGTCGTAAGTATCGATCTCAAGGGTCGATGGGCGGCATCGTAGGAACCGCAGTTTACCCTGCCCTCAGAGTTTGCACCCCTCGGCATCCCTCTTCGCCTCTCTCCCCGATTCAGCGCTGCTGAGATGGCCGCCACGATCGTGCCTTTCACGTTAATTCCTGAGACGTGACTCGGGATTCTCCCTGGCGACGGGTCAATTTTGGTCAAGCACCCATATCAGTTGTCCTCTCGCTTGTTACAGAAAAGTGAATCCAACGAACCGCCCATGTCGGCACTTCCTTAGACGCCAAACTGTGAGTCGGATCCGAAATACTTGGATGGCTCCATTGCGCAGCACGTTCCCCGATCAATCTCAAAGCCCAGCACGGCGGAATGGCTGACAACGCCTTCTGCCAATCAAGCATTTCATCTATTACAAGGTCCGGTTCAGGTATACTCGGAGTCAGCCGAGCTTCTCTAAGCGCGATGATCCCAGGAGAGGGAGATGGGAACACTATTGACCGACATTCGCTACGGAGTGCGAATGTTGATAAAGGCCCGGGGCGTAACGCTCATTGCAGTTCTGACACTTGCGCTCGGCATTGGCGTCAACACCGCGGCCTTTAGCGTTGTCAATGCGTTCATTTTCCGGCCGCTGCCGGTTAGAGACAGTGAACGTCTGACCGTCGTCACCACCCAGCGTTCTTCGGCCCGCGGCCTGCACGCAGTGTCACATCCCGATCTCGAGGATTACCGCAGCGCGACTGGAGACGTTTTCGAGGACATTGCCGGCTACACCGTCGGATTTGTGGGGCTCACCCCCAAGGGGGAACGTTCGGAACGGGTGTTGACCACGTGGGTAACGGGAAACTATTTCCCCCTGCTCGATCTTCGACCAGCCCTCGGACGCCTGATCGGCCCCGACGAGGGTGATCCCGACCGCATGGATCCAGTAGTCATCCTCGGGTACTCGACGTGGCGCCAAAGATTCGGTGGCGATCCCTACGTCATCGGGGAAACCGCGAAGGTGAATGGTCGGCCGGTCACCATCGTCGGCGTGGCTCCTCCCGAATTCGACGGCACGTTCGCGTTTTCAAGGTCGGAGCTCTTCCTCCCGGTGAATTGGGCTGGCCCAGGTGATTTGAACCGGAGGGATGCGCGTTCACTCCATACGATAGCGCGACTGCGGCCGCACATCACGATGGCGCAGGCACAAGCAGCGTTGGATGTCGTGGCCGCGCGGCTCGAACGGCAGTTCCCGGACACAAACAAAGGTGTCGCTTTAAAGGTGGTGCCCGAGCGGCTTGCGCGACCCGAGGAGGACAATGCTCGAAGCAATGCACGCGGCGCTGCAATCATGACGATTCTCGTCGGCCTTGTTCTGATAGTGGCCGCAGTCAACGTCACGAATCTTGTCCTCGCACGCGGCATCGGACGACAGCGAGAGATTGCAATTCGCGCAGCCCTGGGCGCCGGGCGCGGCCGGCTCATTCGGCAACTTTTGACGGAGAGCCTAATGCTCTCGGCACTCGGGGGAAGCGCAGGGGTATTGCTTGGTGCTTGGTCGGGGATTCTCCTCGCCAGAACCAAATTGCCGGGAGACCTCCCGGTCCGCTTTGACTTTCATGTTGACGGGCGGGTCTTGTTGTACTCCACAGCAATGGTCGTACTCGCCGGAATGATCGTTGGTGTGGTGCCGGCGCTGCGGGCGTCGTCTGCCGGTTTGGGCCAGATGTTGCGCGATGGCCAGGACCGTGCTTCGACAAGTGGCGGTCGGCCCCAATTGTATGGCGGACTGGTCGCTGCTCAGATCGCCCTCTGTTTCGTACTCCTGGCTGCGGGGGGGCTCTTCATTCGCACCCTGGCACGGGCGGAGCACATGGATCCCGGATTTCAATCCGACGGGGTGCTCAATCTTCACATGGACGTTTCTCAGCTTGGGTACACTGAGGCGCAAGGGCGGGCCTTCTTCCATGATATCGAGGAGCGCTTGCACGCCGTTCCCGGCATCGAGGATTTTAGTTTCGCCTTTACGATTCCAATGGGTTACGTCAGCACGACCCATGCAGTCGACATTGAGGGCCATTCATCCAGCGCCGGCGAGCGGCCCTTAGCCGGCATGAATGCCGTTGGTTCTCATTACTTCTCAACGATGGGCATCGCGATCGGGCGCGGGCGAAGCTTTACAGGGGAGGATGATGAGCGAACGCGACGCGTGGCGATTGTGAACGAACGGCTCGCAGAGGAGTTGTGGCCCGGCCGAGATCCCCTGGGTAAACGCTTCAGCTATATCGGCCCTCGCGGGCCGTGGGTTGACGTCGTCGGAGTAGTAAAGACCGGTAAGTATCACTCTCTCTTCGAGGATCCCCAACCCTACTTTTACGTGCCCCTCGGGCAGGCTTACACCGGCCTCCGAGTGTTGCAGGTGCGCACATCCCTGTCCCCCGGGGTGCTCGCGCCATCGATCGCACGGGTCATTCACGCGCGCGAGCCCGCCCTTGTGCTCTATGACATGCAGAGCATGACACAGGCCCTCGACGGCGGGTATGGCCTTTTCATTGTGCGCAAGGCCGCTAGGTTCGCGGGCATCTTCGGTATGCTTGGCCTCGGGCTCGCCGTCGTCGGCCTCTACGGCCTTGCATCGTACACCCTGGGCCAGCGTAGGCATGAGATCGGCGTACGTATGGCGCTTGGCGCCAGCCCCACTCGTGTGCTTGGGCTCATGCTACGGCAGGGGATGAGATCGGTGGCAGCAGGAATCGGCATCGGACTTCTCAGCGCCATAGCGGCGACACGGCTGATGTCAAGACTGCTTTACGGCGTCACGGAATCCGATCCCTGGACCTTTGTCGGAGTTGCGATTTTCCTGTCGATTGTGGCGCTCGGGGCATCTTCCCTGCCCTCGCTTCAGGCCACGCGGATTGACCCGGCCGCCGCGTTGCGCCACGAGTGATGCCCCGCAGAATAGCACTCAGATTGTTGAGATCAGTGTGGTTGGGTCCAGATGACAGCCCTTCCTATCGCTCCCTGCCGGGAATGACACTCAATCACCCACTTAAAACTGGAATGGTGAGTCGGTTCTCCGGAAACTGACCTACACTCTTCGATCCAGTGCTCCTTGACAGTTCCCTGATCGACAGTATAAGGTTATGGGTTTGCGGTACCTGTGCGATCCCGTGTGTGAACCCTAACCCGAACTGGAGAAGTGACTTTTGAAAGACCTGGAAGCCAGAGAAGATATTCGCAACATCGCGATCATAGCCCACGTCGATCACGGCAAGACCACGCTCGTTGACGCTATGCTCAAACAAAGCGGCACTTACCGGGACAACGAGCGCATCGTGGAGCGCGTGATGGACAGCCTGGATTTGGAGCGCGAACGGGGCATTACCATCATGGCAAAGAACACCGCCATTTTTTACAAAGGAGTCAAAATCAACATTGTTGACACCCCGGGCCACTCGGATTTCGGCGGCGAAGTGGAGCGCGTGTTGAAAATGGTGGACGGCGTGATGCTCCTGGTGGATGCCTCAGAAGGGCCCCTCCCCCAGACTCGCTTTGTGCTCAGCAAGGCCCTGGAAGAAAACCTGCCCGTGATCGGCGTTATCAATAAGATCGATCGCTCCGACGCCCGGCCCCAGGAGGTGGTGAATGAGCTTTATGACCTTTTCATTGACCTGGATGCCAGCGAAGGGCAGATCGAATTCCCGATCCTTTACGCCATCAGCCGCGATGGGATCGCCAAGCGCCATTTGACAGACGACTCCGACGATTTGCGTCCCCTGTTTGAACAGATCCTTGAAACGAGTCCGGCACCGCGGCCAAGGCTCCACAACAAGCTCCAGGTTCTGATCACCACGCTGGACTACAACGACTATGTTGGGCGCATTGGAATTGGCCGGATTTTTTCCGGAAAAGTGGCGGTGGGAGACAACGTTTCCATCTGCAAGCTGGATGGATCCATTGAAAAAACAAAAATCACCCAGCTTTACACCTTTGAAGGACTCAAACACAAGATGACTCAGGAGGCGAGCGCGGGGGAGATTGTGGCGCTTGCAGGCATTGAGGGCATCTTTATCGGCGAGACCATTGCTGATGCCGAAGATCCCGTTCCCTTGCCGCCGATCACGGTGGACGAACCCACCCTCTCCATGATCTTTTCGGCCAATACGTCTCCTTTTGCCGGCCGCGACGGCACTTACGTCACCTCCCGCCATCTGCGGGACCGGCTCGAAAAAGAGGTCTTGGGGAACGTGGCGATTCGAGTGGAAGATACCGAGGGGGTTGACAGCCTGAAGGTCTCAGGTCGAGGGGAGCTCCAACTCGCCATCCTCATTGAAATGATGCGCCGCGAAGGATTTGAGATGCAAGTGTCAAAACCCGAAGTGATCACACGATTCGTCGACGGAAAAAAATTGGAACCGATCGAGCTGGTGGTGATTGATTGCCCCGATGCTTTTATTGGCGTCGTGACCGAGGCCCTGGGACGCCGAAAAGGCCAAATGATAAAGATGATCAACCATGGTGGGGGACGGGTCCGTCTGGAGTTCGAAACGCCATCGCGCGGGTTGATCGGATTTCGATCCGAGTTCTTAACCCAAACCAAGGGGACTGGTCTCCTCAATACGCTGTTTCTTCGTTGGGGGGAATGGCAGGGTGAGATTACCAACCGTTTGACAGGCGCGCTGATTGCCGACCGCAGTGGTCAAACCACCAGCTATGCCCTTTATAACTTGCAGGAACGCGGGGAACTGTTTGTCAAACCAGGCACCCCGGTCTATGAAGGAATGATTGTTGGCGAAAACTCGCGGGATGCGGACCTCGATGTGAATGTCACCAAGGAAAAGAAGCTGACCAACATGCGCGCCTCGGTCGCCGACGAAGCCATCCGGCTGGTCCCGTTCCGCGATTTGTCGCTGGAGCAGGCACTCGAGTTTATTAATGAAGACGAGCTGGTTGAAATCACCCCCGCCTCGATCCGCCTCCGCAAGAAAATTCTCCAGTACCACCAGCGCCCCAAGCGCAAGACGGAGCAATAAAGCTGCGGTGAATCTCTCTTTGCTCCGTGTTCATCCGCGTTCATCCGTGTCCAATGCCTTAACCCCGACAATTTTCCGGTGCCGAGGTGCAGTTGAGGAGCTCTATCGTGAAGGTCCTCCCACACTCCGCAATTTTGCCAGGGCCTCATCACATCGGGCGATCTCGGCGACCATCTGATCTGCCTTGAGGGGTTCAACTCCGTTGAGGACCCCATGCTTCTGAATGTCGCGAAATGAATTAAGACTTTTTTGATACCACTCGCGGGCTTGCTGCCAGAGCTCGGTTCGCCTACCCACCGGAATTGACGATGCCCCCGCCTGCTTTGTATCGAGCGACCCCAAGTAGGAATAATAAAGGCCCAGCCGACGCTCGGTCGCCGCGTTCATTGGATCAGCCACGACCAGCGGCTCAAGAATCGACACGGCATCGCGGTAATTCCGCAGGGCGCCCGCCGCATCATTGATCCCCTCCATGATTTCCGCCATGCTGCCATAACAGATCGCGAGGTCCTCGCGCGCCCCGCGGTTGGTCGGATCGCGCGACGACATCGTCTTAAAGATCTCCAGGGATTTCAAACCGTAATCGACCGCGCCACTATGATTCCCCGTCGATGAAAGCGCCTCTCCCATCGTGCCATAGATGATGGCCAGATCCCGGCTCGCCTGAACATTGGTGGGATCGGCCGAGGCCAGCTCTTCACGAATCTTCATGGCCTTCCGATAGTTTTCCAGTACCCCATTCCAGTCCCCTGTTTCCGACAGCAGTTCTCCGACATTAATGTACCCCAGTGCCAATTCACGACGCGCCTTGGCATTGCCCGGATCCCGGGCCACTAATTCTTCACGAAGGGCAAGCGCCTTGCGATGATTATCCAACGCTACGGTGGGATTGCCGGTAAGGGCCAGCATGTCTCCCACCTTACCGTAACTGATCGAAAGTTCACGGCGCGCCTTGGCATTCTTGGAATCTTGATTTGAGAGCGACTCGCGAATCGCCAGGGCATCACGGTGACTCTCCAGCGCGGCATTAAAATCTCCCTTCTTCGCCAGCGTGTCCCCAATCCTCTCGTAACTCACGGCAAGATCGTGGCGCGCCTCGGCTTCGGTTGAATCTTTGAGCAACGCCTTGCGGACTTCCAGGGACTTGCGGTAGTTGTCCAGCGCCCCGGCCAGTTCGCCGGTCGCCCACAACATGTCTCCCACCGAATCATAGGTCGTGGCCAGATCACGGCGGACTTTCGCATTCTTCGGATCGGCGGAAGCCAGCCGCTCTCGAATCGTCAATGCCTTGCGATAACTCGAGAGGGCACCCGCCGTGTCGCCCAGGTTGGCATAGAATGGATTTCCCTGGACGTCAGCCATCTTCTGATAGGCCATAGCCAGTTCACTCTGTAAAGCGGGATCATCGCCCGCTTCCTTCGACAGGCTGTCCAAGTATTCCATGGCTCTCTTGACCAGCAGGTTGCGGGCCGGAGTCGATCCCGGAAGATTGGCGATGGCATCATGGATCTCGAACATGAAGGAATTGGCAAGCTGGCGAACCTGGTCAAAGCGTTTCACGGCACGCGCCCGCTCCCTCCCGGCAATGTGGGCCTCCCAGCTTGCAACCGCCATTCCCCCCACAAGGGCGACCGCAATCAACGCTGCCGCCGCTACGCCCGCCTTATGCCTGTGGATGAACTTGGCAGTGCGATACGCTACCGTGTCGCTTTGCGCAATGACGGGCAGACCATCCAAATAGCGACGGATATCTTCCGAAAATTGGTCGACGGATTCATACCGCCGCCGCGGGTCCTTCTGCATGGCCTTCAAAGCGATGGCATCCAAATCCCCCAAAAGCAACCGGCGCAGATTCTCAGGCTCATCGTTGCGGTTCCTGCTGACCACCTCGGGAGACAGTGTGACGG
>JBAVHJ010000309.1:0-8301 GCA_049685715.1 Terriglobia bacterium
ACAATTCCCTCAAAGTGGTCATGCTCATGATTGGGATGGTTTTATCAACCCTTCTTAGCTCTTGCTTGAAGAGGTCGGCTGCACCCCGGGGATCCCCGTTGGTTTCAACGATCAATTCCACCTCTCCCATGGGCATGACCGCAAAAGGGAAGAAGATGTAGGGCTCCGGATCCTCGTGTACGCTTAAGTACTTTCCATCCTGCACCACGCCAATTATTTCATGGGCCACGGTGACCGATGTCCCGGTCTGGAAGACTTTGCCGATTGGATTTTCATTGGGCCAGTAGCGGCGAGCCATGGTTTCATTGACCAGGACGGCCCGGGCGGTCCCGACGTGGTCGAGATCCGTGAAGTCCCGCCCCTTGAGAATTCTCGTTCCCATGGCTCGAAAGTAGTTGGGACCGATTGAAGTGTATTTGATTTTCAGCATGTCTTTGCCCGAGGGGAGGTGAAAACCGGGAATGGAAACGTTTACCTGTCGTCCCCCGGCCGTAGGCCAGAGAGGGACTCGACTGGCGAAACTGAAATCTCTCATCCAGGGTTGGCCGTGGAGCCGCTCGGAAAGCCTGTGGTAGAGCTGCATGGCCTGGTCGGGAGCCAAAAAGACCAGGAGCCGGTTCTCCTTCTCAAATCCAGGATCAACCCTGAGGGTATTCATAAAACTTCGAAACAGGAGCCCGGCCACAATCAGCACTGCCATGGATAAGGCCACTTGACCAACCACCAGCACATCGTGAGCGGAAAATCTTCGTGGGACATTTCCCAGGGAAGAATCCCCTTTGAGACTGGGAACGAGTTCAGCCTTGCAGGCTCGGAGAGCGGGCGCCAATCCGAAGAGCAGCGCCGTCATCACACACATAAATAAGATAAAGAGAAGGACACGCATATCCAAGCGAAAATCGATCCCCCAGGTTGAAGATACAAGTTGGGGCGGAAAAAGGGTGGGGAGCAAATCGATCAGCCAGGAGGAAAGGAAGAGCGAAGCCGCGCCGGCAAGCAAGGCCAGCAGCAAGCTCTCAGTGAGCCACTGCCGGAAGAGTCGAAGGCGCCCTGCCCCGAGGGCTTGACGGATGGCAACCTCGACACGTCGAGATTCTCCCCGCGCCATCAGCAGGGCGGCCACGTTGGCGCAGGCGATCAAAAGGACAACGGCGACGATTGCCCCCAGCAGGAGAGATGGGTGCACCCATTGCCGCATCCGATAAGAGGCGTCCCCAATTACGTTGACCCCAATGTTCTTGTTCGTGTCGGGATAGGCTTGCGCCAGGCGGCCTGACAGGGCCTCCATCTCAGACTGTGCCTGTTGAGGAGTAACCGTTGGACGGAGACGCCCCACGAGCACAAAATCGCGAAAGTCCCGGGAATCCAATTCAGTGGAACCCGGTGAAAGGAGGTATCGGTTCTGGCTATACGTCACCCAGACGTCCGGATAGAACTCCATGTCCAAGCCCTTGAAGCTCTTCGGCATGATTCCCACAATGGCGGTGCTCTTGCCGTTCAACTTGATCGACTTCCCTATAGTGTTCGGATCAGCCCCGAAACGCCTCTGCCAGAATCCATGACTGATCACAGCCACCGTCGAGGCGCTCGAGGCTTGGTCCTCCTCAGGCAAAAAAGTTCGTCCGAGCGCGGCTTGGACACCCAACACCGGGAAATAATTTCCCGAGACGGCGACTCCGAAAATCAGCTCCGGGGTTCCTTCTCCCAAGAAGAAGCCTTTAGGTAAGTAGGCCGCAATTCCAGCGAACGATCGGGCATTATCTCGAAAGTCGAGGTAATCGGGATAAGATGATGATCCAAACGGGGTGTAATCCTTCGGGGTAAAAAGTCGGACCAGTCGCCCGGGATCTGTGACGGGGAGAGGCCTGAACCACATCCCGTCAATGAGGCTGAAGATGGTGGTGTTCGCACTGATCCCGAGCGCGAGGATGAACACCGTCACCGCGGTGAACCCGGGATTCTTGAATAGCATTCGCAAACCGTATCGAAGGTCCTGGAGCAAGTTTTCCATCTCGTTAACCGCCTATGATTGCGGATTTCGGAATTTGGATTTCGGATTGCGGAATGCTGATTTCGAATTCAAAGCCCATGATTTCATCTCCTAAAGATTGTTGACAGGCTGTGCTTCTTAATCCGCAATCCACATTCTGCAATCCGAAATCCGCAATCCCCAATCGCTTCATTCGTATCTCAGCGCCATGACCGGATCCACCTGCGTCGCCCGGCGGGAGGGAATATAAATGGTCGCCGCGATAACCCCGACCAGCACAAGTGATCCGACTACAAAGGTCAGCGTGTCAGTGGGGCAAACTCCGTAAAAAGGACTCGACATAAAACGGGTCAAGGAAAAGGCAACCGCCAGACCCACTGTAACTCCGATCAGAGTGAGCATGAGTCCTTGTCACAGCAAGTGCTTCAGCAGATCATTTTGGCCCGCGCCCAGCGCCATTCGGATGCTCATCTCCTGCGTGCAAGGGCTCACCGAATGGGAAATTACACCATGCAAACCGACCACATCACAGGGATACCTGTCCAGAGTGACCTTCCTTCCAATGACGGCGGGATCTGCGCCAAATTTGCGACTCCACAAGGGATGACTCAGGATCACGACGAGGTTTTTGCAGGGCTGGTCTTCCTCCGCCCGGAACAGCCTCGCCAGCGTCGGCCGGGTACCGAGCATTTCAAAAAAGTTTGCAGATACGGACGCCTGTTCCAGACGCTCTGGTTCACCGGAACCTGTGAGGTTAGCGGAATTCCCCGTTCCGGCAGCCATGCTCTCAAAGACATCGTTCTGCTCCTTCCAGTCCAGGTAATCGGGCGGTGCGATCGGAGCGGTGGTCAACTCCGGCTCGGTCTCGAAAACCATGACGAGCCGGTCGGCGCTTTTGTAGGGAAGCGGGCTGAGGAGGGTGGCGTCGATGACGCTGAAGATCGCAGTGTTGGCCCCGATGCCCAGCGCCAGCGTAAGTACACCGAGCATCGTAAGCCCGGGGTTCTTCAACAGCGTTCGAAAACCATATCGGAGGTCTTGTAGGAAGGTGTGCATATCCAAATTCCCCGATTCATTGAAACCCATCGGCGTTGAGCCTCTCCCCACTGAAGGCTAAAAACTCACAACATCCCTATTGCAATTCCTGAACCAACTGAATCGCCCTGATATATTATTTATTTTGAAGAAGTTGAAACTCACTTTGCTCCGTTGGTTCAATTTGCCCTGTTCGATTTTGGGATTGAATGTTCCAGAATCGAAAATGCGTTCAGGATTGAACCGTGACCTTTGCGATTTAGGTCGAACCTTGGCGCTTAGGAATCCTCGAGGATGAAATCAATTTCTAGTCTGCCGGGATCGCAGGACTAATTCCTCACAATATGTCAGAAGCTTGGTAAGATGGCGAAGCGAGAGGCGGAGTCGTTGCCATCTCAAATGGATGCCATCATTACACGTCATGGGAAGATGTCGAAATCGCCCATGCACAATGGGCCCTGCCATGATCGTGCTGATGTCGCCATTTGCCGGCGTGAACCTGCGTTTTGGTTTCGTATTTTCGTTCCCAATTTGTCCTGAAGGACAGGGTGGGTGTCCACGACAGAATCAAATCCAGTCCTTGAGAGCTGAAGGATGAATAAAGTAGGCAAACGCGGCACGCGATGGGGAGTCGTCCTCTTCTGTCTTGGAATATCGGCGGCGGTGGTGCTCCCTTTTTTCTTCATGGGTGAGACATTGCCCGAGGATCGTCCATGGAGTCTTCGCATGCCGGACACTCATGACATGGATTTGCACCTCGACCAGATGAAATCGTTTTATGCGGGTCTTGCCGCCGGTGAGTTTTATCCCCGGTGGGAGGAGGATACAAACCAGGGTTATGGAGCGCCCACCACGAGTTTTTATCCTCCCGGAATTTACTATTTCACTTCAGCCCTCTACATCGTCCTTCGCAACTGGATCTGGGTGATCTTGACGGCGCAGCTCCTGATAAGGGTGGCCTCCGCTTGTGCCATCTACATTTATGCGCGCCGGCTGATGTCGCGCTCGGCGGCCTGCGTTGCCATGGCTGCTTACCTCTTCTTTCCCTACCATCTTCTGGATCAGTATCAACGAGGCGCCATGGCCGAACTGCCGGCCTTTGTTTGGATGCCCTTGGTACTCCTCTTTACAGAACGGTTATTCAGGGAAGGGAAGAGGACTGCGGGGAATCATGAAGGAGAACTCGAAAGGACACCGAGGAGGGCGCCGAGCCAGGGGAATTCCATTTGGGCCAACAACGGTCTCCTGAACGTGATTGGGCTCACCTTGAGTTATGGCGCCTTTCTCTGGTCTCACCCGCCGACCGCATTTCAATTCACGCTGGTGCTTGGCTTGTTTGTGCTCATTTTGACGATTCATCACCGGGACTGGAGAGGCGCATTGCGGGTCGCCGGGGGAATGACCCTTGCTCTCGGGTTGTCGGCGGCATACCTCTACCCGGCCGCAGTGGAGCAGAACCTCATCCGCCACGAGGTGATCGAGCAGGATTGGCCTTACCATGAAACCTACGTGTTTGCCCCCGCAGAATACACGAAGGACAATCCTGAATTTTTCAAGCGGATCGATGACATTTGGATCTTTGGCACGGCGGCAATGGGGTCAGGAGCCATTGTATTGCTGGCGCTAAAAACGCGCGGTCAGGGCGTATCCCGCCGATTCAAGGAGCATCTCGTGTTGTGGTCCGTTGTCGGAGGATTTGCTTGTTTCATGATGACACGGGCTTCGGCTCCCCTCGGTCGCCGGATCCCTGAAATCGAGGTGGGTGTATTTTCATGGCGGATGCTTGCGATCACGGCCTTGGTTGTGGCTTTGCTGGCGGGGGCTGCCATCGAATCTGCTCTGGAAGCCCGTCGTGAAAAGCACCAATGGAAGTTCATCACCTTTGTTGCCCTTGCGGTTCTGATGACTGGAGGAAGTGCGGCGTTCAGCATAAAAACTGTGGTTGCTCCCATGTGGGGTGCCGTGAGATTCGAACCCGAATCTCAGCACCTCAACGATGTAATCATTCCCCGCACAGCGCCCGAGAACATCGAAGATCTTCCTTCACTTGAGCGGGTTGTGTTTGCGGAGGGGAACGGTCGTGTGTCGGTGGAGCAATGGAAACCCGAGCACCGTGTAATGCGCGCCGACTTAAACAGGAGTGACCAAGTGAGAATTCGGACCTTTAATTATCCGGGCTGGACCGCTACAGTGGACAGCCGTCCGGCCGTCATCGGCACAGATCCGAAGCTTGGCATCATGGTGCTGACCCTGCCGGGCGGGACACATCGCGTCGAACTGGAGTACCGGGACACGGCGGCCCGGCGGTTGGGAAACCGAATGACGGGGATCTCATGCCTCTTGGTGGCCGGGGTCGCCTTGGGAGCGTTTCTTGCACCGAGACGCTGGATCCCCGGGCGGGCCTGAATTCGAGGGCGATAAGCTGACGTTGTCGCCTGCGGTCTAATTAAGCAAAGGATCTGTGATGTGACGTGTAGCGAGGGGATTTGCTGACGCAACTTACACGGCTCAAGCGAAACCTTAGCCCGATCCAAGGGATGGCCGCGCGAGAAATCCGGGAACCTGCATATTGGTCCCTGACGATCGACCTACTGTTTCGACTGCATTTTTTCCCACTCTTCTTTTGTCATCACGCGAATGGGATCCAATTTCCTTTTGTCCAGGGCGGAATTGACTGCCGGCAATTCTTTCTTCGTGAACGCATCAAACTCAGCCACCAGGCCTTCGAATTCCTTTTTCAGGGCCTCCATACGTAGAATCTGCGATTGCGTGGGACGTCCTTCATACCCGTTAACTGCGCCATAGAGTGATCCCATCTGCTCGCGGATCTTTTCCTCGCCGGTAATCCCGCCCCCTTCCTTGGTCGCAACCAGTTTGGAGCGGATGCCCTCCAGGGACTTGGCCACATCTTCGATGCCTTTTCGAGTGGCATCGCCGGCGGGTAGCTTTCCGGCCCGATCTCTGCCCTGATCGCGCGCATCCGTGATCGTGTCCACTCGGTAAGTCAGTTCCCCCAGCATGTTGTAGAGCTTCATCACCGTCTCAAACTGGAGCAATCGATCTTCCTTCGTGTGTTTAGATCGCGGGTCAGGCACCACTTTAAGTTCCGTGGTGTAGGTGTTTTTCCCCTTGATCATCTTTACCGTGTAAGTCCCCTCCAGCACACGCGGCCCGATAAAGGAGAAGAAATTGGGGACCAGGCCGGCAGCGGGAGGCACCTTGGGCGCTTTCATTCGCATCGACCATTCGACGCGGTTCAGCCCCCGGCGCATACTCCCGGGGACCGTGGACACAAACTTTCCCGTCGAATCATAGATTTCAAACTTGAGGTCACCGAAGATGTGGCGCTTTTTCTGGTAGTAAGTGATGGGAGCGCCTCCGCTGGCGGATCGGCCCACATACTCTGCATCGCCATTGAATCCGAACTCGGAGGCCGGGATGGTTTGGACGGCCGGCTTGGACTCGATGAACGTTGCCTCCATGGACAGGACCTGTGGGGTTAGCGCCCGGAGCGGCGTAATGTCGTCCACAATCCAGATGCCGCGTCCGTGCGTGGCTAGGATCAGGTCGGACTCGCGAGGGTGAATGGCGATGTCGCGCACTGCCACGGCGGGGAAGTTGCCGCCTTTAAACTGCGCCCACTGGCGACCTCCATCCACCGAAATAAACAACCCGAGTTCCGTTCCCAGGAAGAGCAAATCCTTGTTGACGGTATCTTCCTTGATGACGTGCGCGTATCCGGTGACATCCGGCGTGGCGAGCGATTGCCACGTCTTTCCGTAATCGGCGGTCCGGTAAACGTAAGTTTTCATATCTCCGCTGGCGTGACCATCGAAAGTGGCGTAAGCCAGGGTCTCATCGAAGCGGCTGGCTTCCACCGTGGACACCCACGTGTGAGACGGAAGCCCTGGGACATTGCCGACCACGTTGGTCCATGTCTTTCCCCCGTCCCGTGTGATCTGTAGATTGCCGTCATCTGTTCCGACCCAGATGAGGTCTCCATTCCTGGGGGACTCACTGATGGTATAGATGGTGGTGTGAGCTTCCGCATCCGAATTGTCAACCGTCAAGCCGCCGGATTCTTCTTGCCGTTGCTTGTTCGGATCGTTCGTGGTCAGGTCCGGTGATATTCGTTCCCAGGAGTCTCCATGGTCGCGTGATCGAAAGAGAAACTGGGAACCGAAGTAGACGGTTCCCTTGCGGTTGGGGCTGATGTGAATCGGTGAGTTCCAGTTAAAACGGAATTTCTTCTCACCGGCATCAGGAAACGGCTTGATGTCTTTGGTCTCAAGCGTCTTCCGATTGATGCGCCCCAGATTACCGCCCTGGTACTCGGCATAAATGTAGTCCGGATCCGAGGGATCCTCGAAGACCCAGAATCCGTCCCCGCCGTAGACACTCTTCCAGTGACGGTTCTGAATGCCGCTCGTGGCGCGTGACGGCCCATACCACGAACTGTTGTCCTGAAGTCCGCCGTAGACGTTGTAGGGTTGCTCCAGGTCATAGCTGACATGATAGAACTGGGAGAGTGGAAGGTTGGCGATGAACCGCCACGAGTTTCCCTGGTCCTCGGAGGTGTACAGTCCGCCATCGGTACCCACAAAAAGCTGGTTGGGGTTTGAGGGGTTGATCCACATGGCATGAAAATCGCTGTGAACACTGCCGGCAATTCCGCTAAAGGCTTTCCCGCCGTTGTCGCTGACCGCCAATCCCGTTCCCGGTTTGTAGACCCGGTCGTAGTCCTTGGGGTCTACAAACAAGTGAGCGAAATAGAAGGGCCGGCCCACAATCTCCGGTCCGGAGTTCATTTCCGTCCAGGTTTCGCCAAGATCGTCCGACCGAAAGAGAGCGCTGTGCTTGGCTTCCACCACCGCGTAGACTACGCTCGGTCGGGACGGAGCGACAGCAATCCCAATGCGGCCCAGATCCCCACCGGGCAAACCCCGGGTCAACTTCTTCCAGGTCACGCCGCCGTCTGTACTCTTGAAAAGACCGCTTCCGGATCCTCCGGAATTGAAGAGGTAAGGTTTTCTGCGGAACTGCCACATGGCCGCATAGAGGATCCTGGTATCCTGTGGGTCCATCGCGAGCATGGCGCAACCCGTGTCATCATTGACGAAGAGGGTCTTCTGCCAGGTTTTGCCTCCGTCGGATGTTTTGAAAACACCCCGTTCGGCATTCGAATTCCAGAGATGGCCGGTTGCGCAAGTGTAAACGGTTTCGCTATTCTTGGGGTCCACCAGGATGCGTGAGATTCGCTCGGAGTCCGCCAGTCC
>JBAVHJ010000310.1:0-3786 GCA_049685715.1 Terriglobia bacterium
CCCAAAGAGCATTAAGACCGACATCGGACCGAAGACGCTGAGGAAATCCTCCCGTCCCTTGCCCGATTTCAACCGGCGCGCGATCAACATCCAGGGAGTCCCCGTGATTCGGTAAAACGTCCGGGTCAGCCGAATGCGGCGGGTCACACGCCGCGGCAGAATCATGGTTTCGAAGCAATCCCAAAGAACAGTGAGGAGCAGAAAGACTCCAAGAACGCCGATGAACACAGCCATCGCCAACATTCCTTTCAGTAGCCACTCTGCCGGGCAGGTCCGGCCTGAGTGACCCTTATGAGACTGAACGCTGCTCACTTTACTTGTTGAAAGGGTTGAAATCAAGGGCCTGATAAGGGGCGGAGCGGATGGCGGGAGAATCAAGTCCACTGTTTCGGACAGTGCCTGCAACGCGCGGTGAACGCACTTTGCTTCCGTGGATGGTCCGGGCGAGACATCATCGAAAGCAAAGCGGTCAGATATACGCCGAGTCGATGTAGCACCATCGCCAGCTTTCTCCGGGCCCATGGGATTCCATGACGGGGTGCCCGGTCTTCCGAAAGTGTTCGGTGGCGTGCCGGCCCCGCGAAGAATCGCAACAGCCCACGTGACCACAGACCAGGCACATTCGCAACTGAACCCACAACCAGCCGAGCTTGAGGCACTCTTCACAGCCGCTGGAGTTCGGGATGACCTGTCGAATTTGATCGAGATGAGTGCATGGATTGGACAATTGATCCTCCGGATATATTGTGGGCGTCCACTCAGGGGCCATTGACGACTTGGGTCGTTACGAGGAGATCTACACACGCAATCGCTTTAGGCCGCTCACAAAAGGATTTTCACGCTCATACAGGCGAAGCAGGCGGTCGACTTCGCGGGTGATGCCGATGCGCACGCTCCTGCCGACCGGACCGGTCTCTCTCGCGGCGGCTCCCAGCCAGAGCGGCCCGCGGCTGCACAGATCGATGCCATCATGACGCTTGTCGATTCGCAGGGCGGCTGCAAGCCGACCTGGGCCTCGCGCCAGGTCGAGCAGTCTTGTCGGGCCGCGGTGATGTTCCATCAAGGCGATCCCGTCCAACGGTTCGACGGCTCGCAATAAAACCCCTGCGCCGACCCCGGTGAGCTCGCTCGTGACATTCATCATGTAGGACGACCCATAGGTGAAATAGACATAGGCATATCCGTGTCCAAGAAACAGGGAGCGGTTTCCCGGCGTCTCTCCGCGAAAGGCATGTCCGGCGGAATCTCCTGGGGGATACGCCTCCGTTTCGACGATGCGGCCGCTGGTCCGGCCCCCCGGCAGGTCGTGGACCAGGGTCTTTCCGATAAGAAAGTGCGCCAGCGCGATGGTGTCAATGGGCAACTCGGCGCGACGCAGGCGGCGGATGCGATGGTGTTCCATTGAATGAGTCAAAGGCATTAGAGCGAACCTAGAGGAAGAGTTGCGAAGTATCGCCCAAACCAGGATCTGCCGTGGTCAGCGCGAATAGAATGGATCCGTTGCGCTTCGAGACAGGTGTCAGGGCCCATGCGAAAAATATTCCCTCACTCCGGATTTGCCGGTGTCTTGAAAAGTTTAGGACGTGTCCTGAACGAGTTCAAGCGGATAATTCCGCGTCAAGGCGAGGGACTCAAGGAAGCCCCGGCACTCTAACTGGAAAGAATAGGGCCCCGGCATGACTAGGCTTTGGGACGAGGCGCTGTTTACATCTCCCCGTCGCCGAAAAGTACAATTTGAACGTGTTCAAAAAACTGTTGACATTGCCCTTTGATGAATTGTAGGATTTGAACACGTTCAAAACCAGGAGAAACCATGGGGATAGAGACAGGATCGGCAAGGATGAAGAAATCGGACCAGACACGCAACCAGATTATTGAAGTGTCCATGCGGCTTTTCCTCCAACAAGGGTTCGAGAGGACGACCATGCGGGAGATTGCGCGGGCGGCCGGACTGGCTCCCGGGGCCGCCTATTACTATTTTGAGTCCAAAGACCACCTCATCTTCGACTTCTACCGGAAATCCTATGAGGACCACCTGGCCGAAGCGGAAAGGGTGTTGCGGGAGGAGAAAAAGCTCTCCCGCCGTCTGGCGGGCGTCATTCGAGCCCACTTAAAGGTGGCCGAACCCTATCATGAAATCAGCAAGGTGCTCTTTAAGACCGCTGCGGACCCGGCCCATCCCCTCTCACCCTTCAGCAAGGAGTCGAAGGAATTGCGGGACAAGAACATCGATCTTCTCCGCCGGGTCTTGGAAGGACAAAAGCTTGAAAAAGATTTGAATGAGAGACTCCCGGAGATGCTGTGGATGTTCAAAATGGGGATGATCCTCTACTGGGTGCACGATCTCAGTCCCAGGAGAGAGAAGACCTACCACTTGGTCAATGAGTGTGCGGAACTGGTATCGCAGGTGATTCAAATTTCCCGCTTGCCGGTTTTGAACAGGTTGACCCGCAAGGTGGTCGACCTCTATTACAAATTCAAGACCTTCTAATTCTCAAAAGGGGAAACTTATGCTCAACGGGTTTAGATCTCTGGGTGAAAAACTCTTTAAAGGAACGGTTTCCCGGGCCCAGTATGCCTTTTTGGGTTGCCTCCTTTTTTTGGTGAAAACTCATCTCGATTGGGGGGTCGCCCGGCTGGTTTTCCATAAACCATGGAACAGTCCCTGGATGGCGGTGCGACACTATTATTTCCTGGGGGATACTTACAATTCCATGGAAGCATTGATCCTCCAAGAAGGAGAACTGGCCTTCCATCTCACCTTGCTTGTCCTTGCGTTACCGTTCATGCTAGCGGGTCTTTCCCTGACCACAAAGCGGTTGAACGCATTGAAAACTCATCCCTGGATGCTGATTCTTTTTTTCATCCCGTTTGTGCAGCTCTTGTTTTTTGGTTTACTCGCCGCCATTCCTCCAGACCGTACTTTGAAATGGGTTGAGGGGAGGCGCCAGCAGGGGGATTGGCTCAGTCCCTATTTGCCAAAGAGTCGGTACCTGGCTGCAATTGCGGCGGGGGGATTGACCGCCGCCTTCGGCATCATCACGGTGTTTTACAGCACGCACTTTTTGAGGATCTACGGTGGATTTCTTTTCGTGGGACTCCCCTTCTGCCTGGGGTTCTTATCCTCCCTTCTATATTCGCCGGTCAACGAAGCCACTTACAAGGCAGATATCGGTGTTGCCATGGGAGGGCTGGCTGTTGTCGCTCTATTGCTCCTGCTTTTTTCCATCGAAGGATTGTTCTGCCTGGTCATGGCCGCACCCTTGGGAATCCCCCTGGTCGTCGTTGGAGTCCTTTGTGCTCGCGCCATCAAAAGGCCGTTGTATAAGGAGAAGGGAAGAGCGGTAGCCTCTATCCTCTTATTCCTTCCCGGTTTGATGGGCATCGAATCCTCGACCCACCTCAAACCCCAAGAATGGGCAGTGTCAAGTTCGGTCGTGATCAATGCCCCAGCAGAAAAGGTTTGGAATACGGTGGTAGCGTTTCCGGAGATCCCCGCACCGCAGGAGTTCTTATTTAGAATCGGGATCTCCTATCCGACCCGGGCCACCATCGAAGGCCGCGGGCCCGGCGCCCTGCGGAGATGCCGATTCAACACGGGGGATTTTGTGGAACCGATCACTCAATGGCAGGAACCTGAACTTCTAGCCTTCGACGTCATCAGCCAGCCTCAACCCATGACCTAATTGTCCATCTACAAACATGTTAATGCCCCACACCTCGACGGCTATTTTGTTTCCCATCGGGGGCAATTCCGCCTGACCCGACTTCCTCATGGATCAACCC
>JBAVHJ010000311.1:0-6243 GCA_049685715.1 Terriglobia bacterium
GCCTGATGGTTTTCCCGGACCGCATTGAATGGACCGTGACCTTTCCCGCGGAAAACATTCAGAAGATCTATCCCCTGGTGGCGCAGCGGCTCCTCAAAACGGAACCATCGTCCGGACTGGTCACCTCGATTCTCAAGTCACTCCCCCGAACCGAACACCTGGAGGACCGGGACATCAAGGGGCGGGAGTTATTCATCCTCGCCGGGTATCCGTCCACCCTGACGGTGCCCTCGGAATCCAGCCCGGACCTGCTCAACTCGCTCAAGCAATTTCAGACCCGCACGCTTCAAGCCCAACAGATCATCCTTTCCATTGTCGGCGATTTCGACCGCGAGAAGGTGATCCAAAAGGTGGGTGAATATTTTCTGTCCATCCCGGCGGCCGAATCAAAGAAAAAAGCATCCGGCGCGTCCTCGGAATCGGCCGCAGCTCTGCGGTACACCCAGGTTTCCTCGACGGATGGAATGGCAGGCTTAGATCTGTATTTTCCCTCAAAATCGTCATCGAACGCGCCGCTTGCGATTCTCGCTTCCCTTCTCGTCGATGGAGAAATGTCGTTTCTAAAGCATGATCTGATTTATCAGCGGGCGCTGGTTTCGTCCCTTTCTGCTCATAGCCTGCGGATCAACGGCGAGAGTTTCTTTTCCCTTCATTTTTCGTGTCCACCGGAAAACCTCGATCAGGCAACCGTTTATCTCCAGGCACGTCTTCGCCAGTTCGCGGGCACGCCTCCCTCGGATGACGAAATGGTGCGGGCGCGTCGACAGTTTAATCTGGCCTGGGTGCTGACCAATCAGGCGCCTTCAGAAGTGAGTCGAAACTTGGCGGAATACGAATCGGGACGCGGTTACCTGGCCTACACCAGCGTGTTGTCGGATATCGAGAAAGTAACGGGGCAGGATGTGAATCGGGCGGCATCGGACCAGTTCTCGTTGAGCCATGCAATGGCTTTCGAACGCTGGCCACTGGCGCCTGGCTCGCGAACGTATACCCCCGAAACCTATCGCGACTTCATCGACCTCGCTGTACCACGTGCCTTGGCAAAGCTCGGGAAAAGAGTAGAGCAGGCCAGTGCCAACCTTCCCGAAACCAGTGGAAGACCTGCCCCCCAGGGGAGTAACCTGAATCGCAGCGAGTTAAAAGCAGCAGCGTGGAACAGGTATTCCATTCTCCGCGGACCGAATGTGTTCGTCAGGGAGTTTCATCTGGCTCCCCTGGTGACCATCGAGGTGCTCTACCCAGGAGGACAGTTCTTAGAGGCAAATGACAATGCGGGCATGACAGCGCTCTCGGTGCTTTCTTCCATTCAATCAGTCAAAGACAAGACGCACGATGAATTATGGTTCCAACTGGAGTCCCTGGGCGCAACCCTTCAGCCCATAGTGGAAAACGAAGTCTTTGGGTATGCCCTGATTGTCCCGCCGGCGACGGCGCCCGCCTGTATCGATCTTCTCCTCGAAATGCTCCTGGAACCTCGATTCACTCCTGAAGATGTCGCCGCCGCGAAATTGCGAATTCTCGAACAGTTTCAATCGCAACTCGATTCCCCGGGGGCGTTTGCAAGCGACCGGCTCCAAGCCACCTTCTTCAATTACGCGCAATTGTACCCACCCCTCAATCAGCGCATCGCGAATGTTCGAAAATCCTCTGAAAAGGAAGTTTCGGCCTGGTGGAATCGCATTCAAAAGGATGTCCAACCAACGCTGGTCATCCTGGGGGATACGGAGGGGACGGAATACGTGGCTCCCTTTGCGCGGAAACTCAGCAGTTCAAAATGGAACCAGTTTACATTCGAACCGGTTAAATCCATCAAGGCACCCAAACTGCCGGCGCTGACGCAGGAGTCCAGTCCATCTACCCTGTCTCCTTTCCTCATGCTCGGCTTTGCGGGCCCCAACTTCGCTGGATCTGATGCGGACGCCATTGAGATCGGAAACTGGCTCTTCAGGGGAGTGTTCGATCATTCCAGAGTGACGGAATTTTACTACCTGCGCTATTTCGAAGGCGATCGGGAGGTGAGCGGTGGCGACCCTTCAGTGCTCGCCAACCAGTCTGTTCGCCAAATGTCAGCCTTGCTTGCCAATGATGCCGCACTGCTGACTGCACAGAAAATGTGGCAGACCGATACGAGTTTGCGTGACCTCGATCCCCTTCTCAAGGGGCTGAATTTCTACCGGCGCTCTCTTTACTCTCCCGACATCGAAGCCCTCGGAAAAGCCGAGCAAGCCACCGCCCTGATGACTCTTCCTCAACTCCGGGAGGCCCTCAATTCCATATTCCAGCCCCAGAACATGATGGTGTGCTTCGTGACTCCCTCGGGCAGTCATTAATGATAGAATGAGGGTCGTTGCCAGATAGGAACAAGGAGCGCGATGCCCCCCAGACGGGATCGTGCCATACCAGCGATTCTGGGAAAGGACATTCAAGCACCATGTTGATCGTCATGCGGTCACATGCCACACCGGAAGAGATTCGCAAGGTGTGTGAAATCATCGAGGGAATGGGATTGAAAGCGCATCCCATCCCGGGGGCGGAGCGAACTGCCATTGGGGTTACGGGTAACCAGGGAGAGGTGGATATTGGCGTCCTTGAGGACCTCCCCGGCGTGGTCGAAACCATCGCGGTCTCCAAACCCTACAAGCTGGTGAGCCGCGAACTTAAGCCCGAGGACACGATCGTCAGGGTGGGCGGTGCGGCCATCGGATCGAAAGCCCTAGCCATCATGGCGGGCCCTTGCGCCATTGAGAGTTATGACCAGGCCATGACGGTGGCCGAATCCGTCAAGAAAAGCGGGGCCAGGTTTTTTCGGGGTGGCGCCTATAAGCCGCGCACCTCTCCATACAGCTTTCAAGGGCTTGGCGTTGAAGGGTTAAGAATCCTGGCTAAAGTCCGGGAGGCCTTTGATCTCGCCATTGTGACGGAGGCAGTTGATCCCGAAAGCCTCGCGGCCGTCGAGGAATATTCCGACATGATCCAGATCGGTGCTCGGAACATGCAGAATTTCTCGCTATTGAAACTCGCAGGCAGGGCCCGCAAACCGGTGCTCTTGAAACGAGGCATGTCGGCGACCCTCGATGAGTTCCTGATGGCGGCGGAATACATCATGTCGGAAGGAAATTATCAGGTGGCCCTGTGCGAACGCGGGGTCCGGACATTTGCGGACCATACGCGAAATACACTGGATTTGAGCGTGGTTCCTGCCGTCAAGCGGCTTTCGCACCTTCCGATCATCGTGGATCCGAGTCACGGAACGGGCAGGCGCGACAAGGTGCTCCCCCTGTCGCGGGCGGCCATTGCGGTGGGCGCCGATGGTTTGATCATTGAAGTACATCCGCAGCCCGACCATGCCCTTTCCGACGGAGCCCAATCGCTTTATCCATCACAGTTTGAACGTCTGATGTCAGAAATAAGACAAATCGCACCCGTGGTGGACCGCACCCTCAGCTGATCGATCGAATCCCATGCTGAATCAAAAACCGCATTCAAGAGATTGGAAGTGGGTCCGCTGTCTCCTCGTGCTGCCGATCCTGACAGCTCTGCTGCTGCTCGCCGGTTGCGACGATAGCGATTCTCCCCCAACAGGTCCGCCGGAAGGTTCTCTCTACGCCTACGTTTCCAACGGGAATGGAAATTCGGTCTCGATCATCGACCTGAAGTCCATGCACATTGTGAAGGAACTGCGCGTGGGAAAGAGCCCTACGGGCGTGGCGGCGTGTCCGCTCACCAAGTATGTCTTCGTCGTGAACACGGATTCCAACTCGGTTTCCGTCATTGATTCATCGAAGCAGGAGATTGTTCGTACGATCCCGGTTCATTCCAAACCTTTTTATGTCACTTTTACGCCGGACGGTAAGAAGGCGTTCGTCCCGAATTCATTATCAAACGATGTATCCATCATTGATGTTTCGAAATTGGCCGTCGAAAAAACAGTGCGGGTTGGCGCAGGCCCGACACAGCTTCTCATGAGCCCCCATCACCCGACCCTTTATGTGGCCTGTTTCTCCGGAGGACAAATTGCGGCGATTGACACCACAGACCTACATTTGAAGGCCACCATTCCGGTGGTGGAGCACCCCACTTCCCTGGCTATCCTCCCCGATGATTCAAAACTCTTCGTCTCAAGTGCCGATACAGGCCAAGTCGCCGTAATCGACGTTCTCAAGCGAGAACGGATAGCGACCCTGTTGACCGGCAAGGCACCGGTGTTTCTCCGCTTGAAGCCGGACGGTGGAGAATTATTCGTCAGTGATTTTGACCACGATACGATTTCAATTATTAATACCGCCGCCAATGAGATTTCCATGACTCTGGCCGTGGGAAAGAATCCGAATCAGACCGCCGTCACAAATGATAACTCGCGCCTGTTTGTGGGAAATTATGGCTCCAATTCAGTCCTTGTTTTCAACATTGACGAGCGCACCGTTCTCAATTCCATTCCCGTGGGAGCCGGGCCCGACGCCCTGGTGCTGACCCCCGGGGATCGATACCTGTTGGTGGTCAATTCAAAGTCGAACGACGTCTCCGTGATTAATGCTACCACCAGCCAGGTGTTCACCGTCCTCCCGGTCGGTCCCTCTCCCCGCGCCATCGCGATTCAATAAGGATATCGCTTCCCCACCGGTCGACATCAACGAATTGGAAGTTGGCCTTTGTTTGAAATTTGGAATTTGGGTTTTATTTGGATTTTGGACTTTGGAATTTGACTTATTGGGGCCTTGTAGGTGAGCGTCCCGAATTCTCAGGATTTGCGGTTCACTGGCCATCCGGTGGTGACTTTGGTACAGTGATCGCGCTTGAATCATTTCCCGTCCTGTCTCAGGTGGATCTCCTTCTGAAGGAGGAAAGAATGAAGCGAATCGTTTATTCATTGGCAGTCACCGTTCTGTTTACCCTCAGTGTCAATGCGCAGGACACGAAGCTAAAAGTGTATATCTCCGCCGACATGGAAGGCATTGCCGGAGTCAGCACTTGGAGCGTCCAGGGATTACCTCCCGGTCGCGAGTACGAGCAGTTCCGCCACCTCATGACTCAGGAAGTTAATGCCGCCATCCAGGGCGCCTATGCCGCAGGTGCGACCGAGGTGCTGGTGAGCGATGGGCACGGGGACGGTCAAAACATCGACGTCGAGAAGCTTGATCCGCGGGTGCGGCTCATTCGCGCCTGGCCCCGTCCGTTGCAGATGATGCAAGGCATCGACGCCAGCTTCGCGGCGGTCGTCTTTATTGGCTACCACGCCGGCGAAGGTGAACCCGATGCGGTCCTTGCTCATACATTCTCGGGAAAAGAGACCATCAAGCTTAACGGCCAAACCGTCCAGGAAGCCGGTTTCAACGCTGCCATTGCCGGCGAGTATGGCGTTCCGGTGGTATTCGTTTCCGGCGACCAGACCATCGTCGCGGACGCCAGGCACATGTTCGGAAACATTGAGGCAGCGGTGGTCAAGCAGGCCACGGGCTTCACATCCGCGGCCATGCTGTCACCCGAGGAGTCCGAGCGGCTGATCAGGGAAGGAGTCAAGCGAGGCATTGAGCGAAGAAAAGAGATAGCTCCCTTCAAATTGTCACACCCTATTCGATTGCAGATAAACTATAAAGATATTGTCATGGCTGAGGTCGTGTCATACCTTCCGGGAGTCGAGCGTGTAAATGGGAGTGAGATCGTGTTCACTGGACGCGACATGATAGAAGTGTCGAAATTTCATAGCGCCGTCGCGAGTATGAGACCCTAAACTCTTTTCTGCTTGCCCGCGCCGGTACGACTTGAGCCATTTCTTGGCGATAGCAAGTTAATATTTTCCAGTCTCGCCATTTGACGTTTCCATTTCCCCCGGGGGCGCACCATTTACCCAATTGGAGATTGGAAAGACCCCTTTCATTGATGGTAGGAATCAATTGAGAATGACGATCTCCGCTTATAACGAATGCCAGAAGAATGGAGAGGAATGGAGAGGGTCAGGTCTCCGCAATCTGCATTTGAGGAGCCAAGCCCGCATTCTTTCCCTTTGAGGGAGGAAGCAGGACATGAGAGAATAGCGACCGTTGTTTCCCCCAAGCGGCCAGCCCTTACGCACCCAACCCCCGCCATGGAGCATTATGTCGCGACCACTACGCATCAATATAAAAATAGGGACAGCCACCTATTTCTTGAGTTTTCTTGGTTGGCCTTTCAAAAAGCCTGCCACGACAAGTTCTTTGCGGGGACGCCCGATCGGTAAGGCCCGTAGCCGTCGATCCAACTCGCCTT
>JBAVHJ010000312.1:0-5818 GCA_049685715.1 Terriglobia bacterium
CCCTACGCCCGACTGAGGAGCGGGGGAAGGAAATCTGCACGGGTGTGGCAAGCCTCTTGTCCGCCAAAGGCAGGATCACCACGAAGCAACTCGAAGCGAGGTTTTTATCCTTCAGTGCGCATTCAGGGTAAGTTGTGACTGTGGGGTCAGGTCTACCGCGACCATGGGGAGGATGATTCGGAAGGTGGCTCCGCCTTTTATATTATTCTCGGCAGAGATCTTTCCACCATAGTGCTTCAGGATGGAATGACCCACACTCAAGGCCATCCCGGTACCCTTGCCGACTTCCTTGGTGGTGTAAAAAGGTTCGAAGATGCGGTTGGGATCCTTGATCCCGGGGCCATCATCGGAAATGGAGACGACGGAGTTGTCGCCCTCCATCCCTGTGGTGATGGAGATTGTACCGCCATTTTTCAATTCACCGATGGCCTCTATTGAATTTTTCAACACGCTTTGGATGACCTGCACCAAGCGATCCCGGTTGACATTGACCCACATGGGATCGTGTCCAAAGCGTAACTTAGTGTGGATCTGGGAGGTCTCAAAATCCTTTTCAAACAGGCTCAGTGATTCGACAACGAGGTCGTTGACTTCGATGGGCTCCACCGCATGCTCGGGAACCCGAACAAAGCTCTGTAAACTTTCGACAATCTTCTTGGACCGTGTGGCCGCTTGAAGGATGCGGTCAAAACGTTGCCGCAGTTTCGGGTCGAGCGCCTTGTCCTGCAAGGAGAGCTCAGAAAATCCCATGACCGTCGTCAGCGGGTTATTCAACTCGTGGGCTGCACCCGAGATCATCTGGCCGAGGGCCATGAGTTTGTCCGCATGTTGAATTTGCCGTTCCATGGTTTTCATTTCGGTGACATCGCGCCCTACCGTCAACACGCCGGAGACCCGGTTCTCGGCGTCGTGGACAGGTGACATGGAGATCTGCAGGAAACGGTAATTCTCCTGGGGTGCCTCAATCTGGATTTCCAGAGACTGCGGTTTACCCTGGAAGGCAGAGGCCGCCGCTTGTTCCACAAGGGCGCGATCCTTCCCCCGGAGAAACTCGTGATAGCTTCTCCCCTTCAGCTCTTCTGAAGTCAGGCCCAACCCCTTCTCGCATTTCTTGTTGGCCCATTGAAATCGGCCCTTTCGATCGGTAACACAAATAGAGTCGTTTGCATTGTCCATTAAATTCTGAACGAATTCGTGTTGCCTGACGGCGTCATCCCGATGCCGTTGCACTGCAATTTTTTCGCGTTCGAATAGGTGAATGAGCATACCCACAGCGACCGCCAGTCGCGCGAAGTCAAGGAACTGGACAGCGAAAGGGAGGATGAATCGCCACCTCAGGATAAAGCTAAAACTTACGAGACCCACCCCCATGGTGAGGAATCCGCACGCGAGGATCTGAATGCCAATGGAATGGGACTTCCTTCCAGCTTGAAGAAACAGCATACCGGTGACGAGGACTAAAATTCCCAGCAGCAGCCCAAACTCAGAGAAGTGGTATAAAGCCAGGACAGCCCCAACTTTAGAGGCGATATCAGAACCGATGAAAATGGGCGACGGGGCAGTCGCATGATAGATCTGAAGATAGCTTGTGAGAGTAAAAAGTAAACCGAGCGCTGCAACGAAAACCCGGGAGGTCCGTAAGCCTGAAAAGCTACGCGCAGAGAGAAAGAATATGATGCCGGCTGAAGCGAGCAGGATCCGGTCGAGAAACACAACGGTATGTGACCTTGCCGGATTGATCATAACGCCGACTTGTGACAAATACTGAAGCGTCATCACGATCCATCCAATAGCCCAGAGCTTGAAGAATGGCTCAACAAGCTCCCGCCGCGAAAACACCAAAAAAACGACGGTAACCAGAATAATGGCCAGAAAGGTAGTCAATGCGTCAGCGAGATAGAGGTCCATGAGTGCTCCTGGCGAGAGATGTTTCCCCGCCCGTGCTGTTTATTTCTTCGACAAACGGAGGGAAAACTTTAGAAAATAATCATGCAATGCGAGAAATTGCCTTCCGGCATCAGCAATTCCTCACTGTTTCATTGCCCCCTATCCCCGATTTCTTTATCATAAAGAGGATTCAGGACTCCCTGTCAATTTTTAAGCGGGCTTCGGCAATCCCTCCGCTCAACGCGATTGACGAAAGGAAAAAGGAATGAAACCGCGATATTGGGTGATCCCGGCGGCCATGATTGCCATCGCCGCCCTGCTCATAGGCTTGTCGTCAAAGGCGAGCACCTCGCTGAAAAACGCCGTTCCGGCCTCAACTTCCGGAGAAAAGCCGAACCCGTTATTCAAGATCCGCGCCATTACGGCTTTTGTCTCCATCGACCCCGGCCGGGTCGAAGAGGCGGTCTCCGAGGCGGTTCAGTTCCTGGAGAAATCCAGGAATCGATTTCAGTCGGCCGGGTTTGAGGTTCAAACCGTTCGGTTAGCCACACAGCCATTTCCGGATTACACGAGAACCCTGTCTCATCACCGCGCACTCGAACTCATCCAGAACCTGGATCGATTGGCATTACAGCATCACCTCGATTTATCCATTGGACCGGGAATTCTGGAAGACCGCGACGATCCGGAGGCGGTCGCATTGCTCACCGACATCCTGTCTCATACAAAGACCACCAACTCCAGCGTCACCGTGGCCTCTCCCGAGGGCGGAGTTCAAGCCAAGTCAGTTCGCGCCGCGGCTCAGATCATGAAGAATCTTTCGACCGCCTCGCCGGGCGGCATCGGCAACTTCAGCTTTGCCGCAGCCGCCAACTGCCCCGCTGGTATTCCATTCTTTCCCACCGCGTATCACCGCGGTCCTCAGAAACAATTCGCCCTCGCCATCCAGAGCGCCAGCCTGGTTCAGGACGCCTTCGCCCATTCGCTCACGCCTACTGAAGCCCGCGCCAACCTGAAGAAAACCTTTGAGACGCAGTTGCTTCCCGTTGAAGCCATTGCTCAGGAATTGTCCGTGGAAACAAAGTGGAATTACGAGGGAATGGATGTGTCCACGGCGCCGTTGAAGGACGTCTCGATTGGCGCAGCCATCGAAACACTTTCAGGTGTCCCCTTTGGAGATCACGGCACTCTTGCGGTGGCTGCCATGATCACGGATGTCCTGAAAAGTCTGAACTTGAAACGCGCCGGGTATTCAGGACTGATGATTCCAGTCATGGAAGATGCGACGATCTCGCGACGGGCCGCGGAGGGAAGGGTGTCTCTTGATAAGCTCCTTCTGTTCTCCTCCGTCTGCGCCACCGGCATCGATGTGGCGCCGATTCCCGGGGACACTCCGACGGATGAAATTGAAAAAATCATTCTGGATGTGGCTACCCTGTCCACCAAGCTGAAGAAGCCCCTTGCCGTCAGACTCCTCGTCGTTCCCGGAAAGCAGCAAGGGGAGATGACCGCGTTTGACGACCCCTTTCTCGTCAATACAAAAGTCATGTCTGTGCGGTGAGCGATCCTTCGGAAGCGCAGGCTCCCACAGTAACAATTCATCCATCACGCCGGGCGTATCCCGACTTTACGTTGCGCATGAAGGAATGAGTCATGCGTTTCGGGCTGCTTTTGGGATGGAAGGTGGGAGGGGATTGCCGATATGAATCAAAGAGCGCGACCGCCTGATCGCGGGATCGCGCTCCTTCTCCTGATTCATTTCAAGTCGCTTCACTTCTATCGATGTTGCCCATCATGCTTTTGCCGATAAATATTGCGACTGGTGCGATTCAGTTCACGATTAAGTTGGCGCCGTTCGGCGGGTGACACGTTTCCATCGGACTTGGCGAACAGCTTATCGGCTTGAATCCTCGCCTCCTGAGACTCCAGACGGCGGGCTTCACGATAGGTTAATTCCCCGCTCCGGACTCCCTGACTGATTCGAGCCTGTTGGTGGGCCTGGCGATGATTGATGCCGGGCGTCCGTGTCCCGGCCAGCAACGGGACCGCGAGACCGAAAATGATCGTACAGCACGCAAGACAGCCTATCAGTTTTTTCATGACGTCCTCCTGTTCAACTGGATTCCGGAAGCGCCTCCGTTGTTCGCCTTTTTTGACCACGGGGATCGGGGAAGGTTTAATTGATGGGATGCGGGCAAACACAGAAGGCGTGGATTGAATTCTTCGGGATGGACCCTTGCTTAGATCATATCTGATCGCGAAGCTCATTCAGTGCCCGCTTGACGGTAGGGCGCACCATTTGCTTTCGCCAGTACATGAGAAAATCGGTGTTGTCGAGGGGCTTGGCAATGGCATACGCCTTTTCTGCAGCGGTATGGATGGCGCTCTCATCCAGGGGGCGACCGATCAGACACTTCTGCGCTTCGGTGGCTTCCATGGCATGCGGGGCGATGGCCCCCAGGAGAAGCTTGGCATCGCGGACGGTCTTGTGATCTTCATCAAACCAGACACAGGCCGACACACCCAGCACCGGAAAATCAAATGCTCCGCGGCGCCGCACCTTGGTATAGCTGGCGCGCCAGCCATTGGCGGGAGGGAGCAGAATTTCGGTCAAGAGCTCGTCGTGCCGTTTCGTCAAATAATGAATCCCATCAAATGAGGTATACAGTTCGGCGACGGGAATCACCCGTTCAGCCTGAGAAGAGACCAGCTTGACCCGGGCGCCGATGGCGATCATGACGGGCACTTCATCCGCCGACTGGACCGCCCAGCAGATCTTCGATCCGGGCGCTACCCAGCAGGTGTCGCCGTCTTTCTTCAGGCAAAAATGGATTCCTTTCCGCCACTCGTAATTCTGGTCATAGTAATTGCACCGTGTATCTAGAAGCAGATTGCCGCCGAGTGTTCCCATGTTTTGCAGGATCGGCGTGGAAATCAACCGCGCTGCCTGAACAACGACCGGATAGTATCTCTGAAGGGTCTTGCTCTCTATGATTTGAGTCAATGTCACGGCCGCGCCGACGCTCAGGCCGGTCGTGCGGGGATCGCCGGTGATCTTCTTCAAGGCCGAAATCCGATTCAGACCAATCACCACCTGGGGGGTTTGCTGGCGGCGCTTCATGTTGGGATAAAGATCCGTTCCCCCGGCAACAAACTGCCCCTCCGGACCGGCGTCGGCCATGAACCTCACCGCGTCCACAACCTTCCGCGGCGTGCGATACTCAAATTTCGGAAGACGCATCATGATGTAATCCGGCTGCTATCGCTTGAAGGGCAAATGTTCCAGATCCACATTTCCGCCAGACAGAATAATTCCCATCCTCTTGCCCGCCGAACCCGCGATCTTCCTGGAAAGCGCCGCCGCAACCGGCACGGCAGCGGAAGGTTCGATGATGATCTTCATCCGTTCCCAGACGTGACGCATGGCTTCGATGATCTCGTCCTCGCTGACGGTCACAATGTCATCCACCAGTTCCTGAATAATCGAAAACGTTTTCTCTCCCAGGGATGACCGAAGGCCATCCGCGATTGTATGCGGATGGGTTTGGAGGATGAGTTTTCCCGTCTGCTTTGATTGAAACGCGTCATCGGCACCCTTGGGTTCGCATCCAATGATTCGGGTTCCCGGAGAAAGACTTTTCATGGCAATCGCAGTCCCGCTGATTAATCCCCCACCTCCCACCGGGGCCAACAACAGATCCAACCCCTCTTCCACCTGATCATGAACCTCCAGTGCACAGGTTCCCTGTCCGGCAATAATGCGGTAATTGTTGTAAGGATGGATGAGCACGGCGCCTGTTCTGGCCACGAGTTCATCCGTCGTCAATTCCCGCGCCTCAAGAGTGGGTTTACAAAAGGTGATCTCTCCTCCATAGTTCCGGATCGCCCCGACCTTTGGCTCAGGCGCGTTCGAAGGCACGACAACGTAAGC
>JBAVHJ010000313.1:0-7334 GCA_049685715.1 Terriglobia bacterium
TGAGTGTCTCAACTTCAGCGCGAGCTTCCTCTATCTGACGGGAGTACCTTTGGTGCTCCCGAAATCCAAGCAAATAGATCACTACCACTGTGAGCGCCAGGAGGGCGTAAGCAAAGGCCGGCCGGAAAAGAAAATTCAGTCCGTGGATCTCGACCGGCCGGCCCGATTTCTCTTCTTCTTGATCCAGTCGAGCCAGAAGGGCACGGCGTGCAGAGGCAGGAGGGGCGGGACCATCGAGGGCAAAAGGCAGCAGGGCATAAGCCTGCTCATTGGCTGCCTGTTCGGCCCTGCATGTAGGGCAATGCTGGATGTGATCTTCGAGTTCGCGTACCTCCCCGGCCGCCAGCGAACCGATCACATACAATCCCATGGCCTCTTTGCTTTCTTTGCAGTCCATAGCTACTCTGACGCGGGAACACCGTCCGCTGCTGTTCCCAAAACCTCTCTCAATTGCATCAACGCGCCGCGAATGCGCGTCTTGATTGTCCCCAAGGGCTCACCCAGTTTCGCAGCAATTTCATGATGCGACATCCCCCAGTAATAGGCAAACTCGATCGCTTTACGCTGGGGTTCCGAAAGCCGCGCCAGCGCCTTTTGAACGGAGATTTTCTCAGCGAAGATTTCCGGGCGGGCGCCCGCCGGCCGATCGAGTTCGCCATCCAATGTACCTTCCTTAAAGGTTTCATATCGCCGCAAGCGGGACCGTAATCGATCAATGGAGCGATTCCGCGCCAGCGTGACCAGCCACGACGAAAGATTTCCCTTCGTCAGATCCACTTGCGCAACGCTTTTCCAGAACTGCCAGAAAACGTCCTGGAGCACTTCGTCGGCCTCAGAGTCGTCGCGCAAAATCTTGCGCGCCAGGTTATAGACGAGTCGCGAATACCGATCATAGACCTCTAAGAACGCTGCCTGATCGCGCTCTTCGAGCATGCGCCGGATCATCTCCTGCTCTTCGGCCGCTTCAAAGCAAAGCGGCATCACTTTGTGATCGGTTTTCGTCATTCCGAACCGTTCGAAGCGGTAAAGGCGACACCGTCCCTCTAAGACAACGTCTCAAATGGAAGAACGGATGTTTTTCGGGGCGATCCGCCACTGCGAATCGTCCTCCTGTTGACCCCTCTGCGGAGCAATCATCTCCCGGCCACGGCCCCCCCCACTTGCCGGTAAAAAGCAATGAGATCCGTTGCCGCCGGCTTGGCGCCGACCTGTCGCATCAGGGTCACGATCTGCCCGCGGTGATACGTGGAGTGATTCACCAGATGCTGGAACATCTGCTGGTACGTCTGCGCGTACTGGTCGCCCTTGCTGGTGGTGAGGGTCAGGGTTTCAAGCAGCTTCTTGTCATTCATCTTCGCGACAAATGCTGCGGTCTCGCGACCCACTTTCTCCCAGGTCGATTTCAGATCCGCGAGCGAAGCGATTTCTTCGGCCTTGAGCATGGTTTTGTCGGGGCTACCCTCCCAACGGGACAACCAAATCTTCTCAGCCCCGACCAGGTGTGTCAGGGTTCCATGGATGCCTCCGTGACTGCTCTTCAAGTCCTTGAAATAATCCTCTGCGGAGAGGGGAGAGAGGGCTTCAAAGATCCGGTCACTCGCCCAGGAGTTGAAAGCGAAAAGGAGTTTGATTTCCTGTAGTGTCATTGGGATTCCTTTCGAAGAAAAGTTTATCCTCATTTACGGAAGCGTGTGTGTCATTCGCCACGCTATTTCCGATAATCCCGGTGTGTCGTTTGATGAGCCTTACTTCACCGGGTGTTGGGGTCCAGCATCTGTATTTATTGTTTATAACCCGGTCCCAGCAGGGGCCGTCCCGCCCGGGTGGAATTCTGTTCTCCATGCTCCAGTTCGAGCTGCCCGTTCACAAAAACGTATTCAATCCCTACGGAAAACTGGTGGGGATCCTCGAACGTGGCCTTGTCCATCACACGCACGGGGTCAAAGAGAGTGAGGTCAGCGTAGTTTCCCTCCCGGATCAGCCCGCGGTCTCTCAGCCCCACGCGTCGTGCGGCGACAGAAGTCATTTTTTGAATGGCGGCTTCGAGCGGCAGGGTCTTTTCTTCCCGTACGTATTTTCCGAGGATCCGGGGGAACGTTCCGTAGGCGCGCGGATGGGGTTTTTCGTCAGCGAGAATCCCGGTGGGATTAGAGGCGCCGTAATCGCAGTCCACCGCGACCCAGGGCTTTTTCAATGCGGCCTTGACATCCTCTTCACTCATCGAAAAGTAAATGGCGCCGGTTTGCGCGTTGTCTTCGATGATGAGATTCATGAGCGTGTCCATCGGATCCGATTCGCCCCGCATCCTGGCGATCTCATCGAGCCGCTTGCCTTCGTAAGCTTTCATCTTGGAATTAAAAACCGAAGAGATGAGGATTCCCGGGGCGCCCCGCACATCAAACCACTCGCTTTCCCACTTGTCACTCCGAACGGGAAGTTCCTTTTTGATACGTTCCCGCCACTTCCTCTCTTTCAACCGCTCGATCATCTTTTCGTTTCCACCTTCGTGGGCCCAGGGCGGCATACAGGCCGCCAGGTTGGTCGCCGCGGCAATGTAGGGATATTGATCGGCTCCCACATCAATCCCGCTGGCACGAGCGCTCTCAATCTTCTGCAAGACCTCCGGCATTCTCCCCCACATATCCTGACCTGCCACCTTCAGATGCCATATTTCAACCCCAATTTTTGCCTCCCGGCCGATCAGGAATGCCTCGTCAAGAGCCTCAAGAATGTGGTCACCTTCATTGCGGATATGCGATGCGTAGATCCCGCCAAACTGGGCTGCCACCTTGGCAAGGGCGACCAACTCGTCGGTTCGGGCATAGATCGCCGGGGAATAGATGAGCGAGGTGGACACACCCAGCGCGCCCTGCCGCATTCCTTCGGCGACCTGCGTTTTCATTTCCTCCAGTTCTTCTTTCGTGGGCGGCCGGTTTTCGGAATCCAGCACATAGGCGCGCACCTGGGTGGCCCCAATGAACGTGCCGAGGTTGATCGCCATGCCCTGTTTTTTGAAGCGCGTGAAATACTCGCCCAGCGTTCGCCAATCGACCGTGAGCGCATAATGGTTGAGCACCGGCTGCATGATCTTGATCAGCGCCTCGTTCAAAGGGGCGATCGATTCGCCTTCCCCCGTGATCTCTGTGGTGATGCCCTGGTGGATCTTTGAGGGCACGCGCGGGTCCACCAAGCCGATCAATTCCGATTGCCCCAGCATGTCGATGAATCCTGGCGCCACCACGAGGCCGGTGGCGTCAATCGTCTTGCGGGCACGCGCATTCTTCAGATCGCCCACCTTGACGATGCGGTCCCCCCGGATCACCACATCCGCACGAATACCCGGCGATCCACTACCGTCAACCACCAGGCCATTCACGATCAACACATCGTATTCCGGCTGGCGTGAACAGGCGGCACTTGTAAAGAACGCGAGGGCGATGACGCCGATGAATAGTTTTCTTCTCATCAATCTTGACCTTTGAGGCATCTTAAACCCCCTCTGTTGGGGCGGCTCGTCAGAATTAAACTCCTATTTCATCAGGTGTTGTTTCATCCAATCCAACTGCTGTTCGTACCAGAACTTCGAATTCTGGGGCTTGAGGATCCAGTGTCCCTCGTCAGGAATACGGATGAATTTGGATTCAACGCCCATTTTCTGGAGGGCGGTAAACATCTCCTCTCCCTGTCCGATCAAGACGCGGTAATCCAACTCCCCATGGGTGATCAGGAGGGGGGTCTTGAAATTGGGCGCGTACTTCACCGGGGACATGTCCACGTAGGAGTTCCAGTTCGTCCACGGCGTGCCTTTGAGATCCCAGGTCGGGAACCACAGCTCTTCGGTGGTTCCGAAGAAGGAAACCTGGTCCGATGGGCCGGCATGAGCGATCAGGGCCTTGAAACGATCGGTGTGACCTTCAATCCAATCCACCATGAATCCACCGAAGCTGCCCCCCGTCGCACCGATCCGGGCTTTATCCACGTACGGGAGCGTCTCCAGGTAATCGGTCACTTTCATGAGGTCGTCATAGACCTTTCCCCCGTAGTCGCCGGAGATCTCTTCCACAAACTTTTGTCCATACCCCGGCGAGCCCCGTGGGTTGGAAAACGCGGCGATAAAGCCGGCCTGGGCGTACACCTGGTACTCTGCGCGAAAGGCATTGCCAAACATCTGTTGCGGACCGCCATGGATGATCAGGACCGTGGGATATTTCTTCGCTGCATCAAACTGGAAGGGCTTCACGACGAAGAGTTGGATCTTTGCGCCGTCTTTTGAGGTCACCCAGATCTCCTCGGTGTTGTTGAGTCCCCATTCCGCAAGCAGGGCATCGTTGACATGCGTCAGTGGATGAAAGTTTTTTCCATCAGCATCGGCGCGATAGATTTCCGCAGGGTGGGCCACGTCTCGCCACGACATCACCACGAATTTCCCATCGGCCGAGACATCGACCCCCTCGTGCCAGCCGGTTTCGCTCAGAACCGTTTTCACCGGTCCCCCGTTCACTGAAACGCTTATCAGCGGCACATTGCCGCGATACTCGGTCGTGAAGAAGACGGACTTGGAATCGGGCGCCCAGAGAATTTGGTCGATCCAGTCATCCCACTGATCTGAGATTATCTTGGTCGCCTTCGTCTGGCGGTCATAGAGCGCAAGGCGGATCAGATCGCTTTCATAAGCGCTCCGCGCCTGGGTCTTCCAAGCCATGTAGCGTCCATCGGGCGAGTACACCGGGTTGGTATCGGCACCCGGGCTCGTGGAGATCTTCACCGCATCTTTGGCGGGATCTCCGCCAATGGGAACGACGAAGATATCGGAGTTGGTCGAAGACTCCTCGTTCTTTTCGTGGTTGGAGACGTACGCCAGTTCCCTGGAGTCCTGGGAAAAAGCAAAATCCCCACCTCCGCCGAGAGCGAAGGTCGGGGTTTCGTAGTCTCCGGGCGTCATATCGATGGGGTCCCCCCCGGCGGCCGGCACGATGAAGACGTGGGAGCGCTTGTCGTCGACGTAGGCATTCCAGTGGCGGTACAGCAGGCGCGTGATCACGCGTGCCTTGACCGGGTTCTTTTCGCGCTCTTCATCCTTCTTCTTGTTGCAGTCATTGAATGTTTTATAATCAGTCGAGTAACACTCTGGATAAACCGAAGCCGTAAACGCCAACCATTTTCCATCAGGAGACCAAACTTCATTGTCGGCGCCCCCCTGAATGGAAGTCAGGGGACGCGCCTCGCCACCGGCGATATCGATGAGGTAGATCTGGGGGTCGCCCCCCCGGCTCGAGATGAAAGCCAATTGCCTCCCATCCGGCGACCATCGCGGCGTGTCATCCCGCTTGTCGGCCGTGGTGAGCTGGCGCGATTCACCCCCGGCGCTGGGAACCAGCCAGACATCGGTGTTGGCGCGGTTCTTCTCCAGGCTGGGGACACTGACCACGTAGGCCACCCACTTCCCATCGGGGGAAATCTGCGGGTCGCGCACCGACTTGATCTTGTAAATATCGTCTATAGTGAACGGGCGTGGCGCCGCGAGTGTTGGGAGAGCCACAAAGATGCTGAAGAGACACAGGAAGAGCAACGTTCGTTTCATAAGGAGCCTCCAGGGGGGATGGGCAAGATGATAGCGGGGAGAAGAAGAAGTCGTCTCCATGGGTTCCGTTCGTCCCGACATGACAGGTGGATTCAAAATTTTGAGAAAACGAGCCTTGAATTATAGCTGGATTTGTATTCTTGATGAATGAAAAATCTTCTGCTGACCTTTGGCTCCTTGCACGAATCCTTTTCACTCACTTGACAGAAGCAGATTCCTCCGTCTCCCCTTAATAGAATCCGCTTCTTTTCTTCGGATCAGAATCTCAGCCAGGACAGTGAGCAGCAGTAACACCGCCACCGCCCAACGTGATTGCTCCGCTCCCTCCGTCAAACCCAGCGCCGCGGGATTGAAGTTCGATGCGGTCACCAGCGTCGCCGCGCGCCCGTGCAAGGGAAAAACCAGGGCTTGCCCCAGGTTCCATCCGAAATGAAAGCCGATCGGGAGCCACAAACTCCCCGCCAGTACAAACATCTGTGTAAAAACAATGCCTCCTAACAACGTAGAAATCATGGCCACAGGCGACGGGTAAAAATTGGGATGGGCCGCGACAAACAGAATTGATAAAAGGATCGAGGCCCCCCATCTCCCCAGCGAAGTGCGGAGCGCCAAAAACGGATAGCCGCGGAATCCCATTTCTTCCACCGCAGCAGCAAAGAAAAAGATGACCATCCACAGCAAAGACTCGCGATGGATAGCGGCATCGGGCTGAATGGTCAGCGCACTCGTTTCCCGCACCCGAAGCCACACTCCGAAGAAAACGATTGTGATAGCAAGGAGACCGCCTACGATCCCTTCAAGAACAAATAAGCCCGCTTTCCTGTCCCGAAATCCAAGGGGGGCCGAGGAATGATGATCGAGCTCATGGAACGCCATGACGCTCAAAGCATAGAGTCCGATCGCTTCGAGGAGGTAAACGGCAACCTGATAGACGGCCCCGCCACCCATCCCCGCCAGCTTCACCACCGTCTGCGAAACGATCAACACCAGAAACGCAAAAATGTAAAACACAATCGTCCGGAATTCCGGTCGAATTTCATTGGCAGAATTAAACAAGAGGCTCATGAGAAGGGATCTGGCGTTTTGAGGAGCATGGACGATGGCGCACGGATCCAGGTACCGGGAAGCTGATACCTCGGTTCGGGACACTTAAGTCATAAAGCGATCTTCCAACTCAGGTGACGGGATCATGCAGGCGTCTCGCTTCCCAAATAGCTTATACCTGTGCCTTGCCAGAACGTTGTATATCAGATCACGAACTGCCCGGGGAACGAGAATCAATCCATACATGGCAGGCCAAAGCCCTTTGAGTTGCCTCGTTATCCTCAGCGCCGCCGTCGTGCGATGGTAGGCCTTCCCATCTTCAATCAGAATGAGTGTATCGAAATCATCAGTGTTCAGGTTGTGCTTCTGCAGCAAGATTTGACCGGCAGAGGATTGCAAGGGGGCAAATCTGAAATGCTTTTGTGGATCCCGACCAATGATAAATTGGATTGAAGCGACACAAAAATTGCAGATCCCGTCAAACAGTACGATGGACGGCGGGTCTTCTGGATTTCTTTCCATATCCACTCGATGCGTTGGGTACTCTTCTATCTTGATTCTCAACCGGATTTCAGCTCGAATCCCGCGCCACCCATGAGACGATCACGCCAGCACCGTCCCGAGCCGCCCGGAATGACGAGCTTCATCGAGATGCTCCGCACGCCATTCAAAGAGATCTCTCTGTTTGTCCCGAGCTTTACCCCCGGTT
>JBAVHJ010000314.1:0-4241 GCA_049685715.1 Terriglobia bacterium
GTCATCCCGCCGGGCACCAAGTTGTTCGGAAAGGTCAAAGAGGCTAAGTCGACCGGAGGAAAAGCCGATCAACGTGCATACCTGCTTTTGGAACTCAACCAGTTAGAAGTTTCAGGGGGCAAAAGGATCGCCCTGACGACCAAAATCATCAGCGTGGACAACGCGCGTGAGACCGTGGATGACAAGGGCGGGATTGTCGGCATTCTTGCCTCCGAGACGTGGGCCTCCAAAATGGATGAGGGCCTGGGAAAGATGGATGGGAAGTTGGCGGCTTTGGCCGATATTCTGGGTATGGCCAAAAAAGCCGTTATCAAGGAACCTGACCCCGAGATCACTTATTCACCGGGCGTGGAAATGACGTTGCAGATTACGAACAAGCCGGACTTGAGCAGCCTGGCAGCGGCTTCCGCGGGTTACAAAGGCGATCCTGCTTCTCCTGATCCTGTACTGACCAAACTTGTCACCACCGAGCCCTTTCAAACGATCGCGGAGAAACCGCCCAAACCTTCTGACATGACGAACCTGATGTTCGTGGGATCGCAGGAGCAGATCGAGTCAGCCTTCACGGCAGCGGGCTGGGCCACCGCCGCGGCCCTGAGTTCCCAGTCGGGTATGGAAACAGTTCGTGCGGTCGTCGAAAACCGGGGTTACAAAGAAGCACCGATGTCCATCCTTTTGCTCGATGGAAATAAGCCCGACTTGACATTTCAAAAGCAGAACAACACCTTCGCCAAACGCCACCACCTTCGCATCTGGCGGCGCCCCGAGACATTTGAAGGAAAAGGGGTCTGGGTTTGTGCCGCTACCCATGATATCGCCATCGAATTCTCACCTGAAAACAAAACCTTAATCCACAAGATTGATTCCCAGATCGACCGCGAGCGCTCCAAGGTGATGTACGATCTGCTTCTCACCGGCCAGGTGAAAGGTTCCTTCCTGATCGACCGGCCAGCCGTTCCCAAAGAAAGCAGTAATGCCACCGGGGACAAACTCATCACCGATAGCAAAATGGGTGTGCTGGTCCTGGGCAACTGATCCGCGCCTTCCGTTTCCTTTCATCATCGCGAAAGGGCTCGGCCCGAATCGTGAAGAACATTTCTTTGCCATTTCTGACCCGACTGCCCAAAAAGGGTGTAAGATAGCTGCATCGATTAAAAGGTGAATGCCCCGGGAAGAGGAGAAATCTCTTTAGCATGAAGGGGGCCGATGGACTCTATCGAGGAATAGACGTCGCATCGACGTCTTGCCCCGGGGGGGGCCTTTTGGGAATCATAGAATGCTTTGCTCTTGACCCTTCTTTCCCCTGCATCACCTCTGAAGAATCCCTGAGGACCTGAATTCCTAAATTTGGGCGAAAAAAGAAAAGGGTGAGGCCGGATTGGTCCATAAGAGACAAACGGAGTCACCCGAGATCGCGGATTTCAGGTTGAAGCAGTCAGTGCTTATTTCCTCTGCGGGGACCGAGCACCATCGGCAAGCGACGAGGCCTGATGGGAACAACGGAAAAACCACCATTAAACCACGAGGCCCGTATTCTGTTGGTTCGAACGAGCCCGGGGGAGACCGAATTGATCGAGCGCCAACTGCGCCTCGCCCGGATCGATTTCAAAGCGAAAAGAGTGGCCAGTGAACGGGGATTTGCCAGAAAGATCAAAGACTTCGCGCCGGACATTGTTCTGACCACCGAGAAACCACGATCCCCCAGAGCCCGCCACGCCCCCCAAATCATCCAGTCAAAGAAAACTGATATTCCTCTGATATTCATTACCAACCCTCGCAGGAAAGAACCGGGGGGAAGAATCAATCTGCCGGGGACGGCGGATGCCGTCTCAATTTCAAGCGTGAAGAAAATCTCCTCTGCTGTTCGGGCGTTACTGGGAATTGGAAACCGGAAAAAATCAGGAAGCTCCCCCAAACGAGATAAGCGGAGTCACCTCCGAACCACGGAAATGCCCCATCCCACCCCCGTGCAGTCATTGAAAAACAGGTCACTTCGGGCGAGCGAGGAGCGTTTTCGCATGTTGGTCGAGAGCGTCAAGGATTATGCCATCTTCATGCTTGATGGAAAAGGCAACGTGACCAGCTGGAACCTGGGAGCGGAGCGGATCAAGGGATACCCGGCCGAGGAGATCATCGGAAGGAACTTCTCCTGCTTTTACACCGAAGAAGATGTCGCGGGGCGCAAACCCCAGCGTGAACTTCGGATCGCTGCCCGAGAGGGCTGGCTGGAGGATGAAGGATGGCGTGTCCGGAAGGATGGATCGAGGTTCTGGGCCAGTGTGGCCATCACGGCCCTGCGGGATTCACAGGGGAAGACGCGTGGATTCTCTAAAGTGACCCAGGATCTGACCGACCGAAAACGAGCCCATGACGCCATCCAGATGCTTAACCGGGAGTTGGAGGGACGGATGGCCGAACTGGACACCCTCAATCGACGGTTAGAGGCCTTCAGTTCTTCGGTCTCTCTGGACCTGCAAAAAAGTGAACAGAAGTACCGACTCCTCGTCGACAATCTGAGAGAAGTGATCTTCCAAATCGACCCCCGCCGACAATGGGTGTTTTTAAACCCGGCCTGGACCGAGATCACCGGCTTCACGGTAGAAGAGAGCCTGGGGAGATCTGTCCTGGACTATGTATATCCCGAGGACCGTCCACAGGTCTTGGAGAGATTTCAGGCCATCATGGATCACAAGGAGGACGATTGCCGCTGTGAAGTCCGCTGGCTGACCCGCGATGGAAGAACTCGATGGATTGAAACCCACGCCCGACCCCTGGCCGGTTGGGACAATCAGATCATCGGAATCTCCGGCACGTTGACGGACATTACTGAGCGAAAGCACGTGGAGGAGGCGCTGCACGAAAGTGAAGACCTGTACCTGACCACTTTCAATGAAGCGCCGATAGGGATCGCGCACACCGGGATGGACGGCCGGTTCCTGACGGTGAACAGGCGCCTGTGTGACAGCCTGTATTACTCCCAGGATGAAATGCTTTCCAAAAAGTTCCAGGACATTTCATATGCCGATGAGATCGTGGCTGACCTGACTGCAGGGCGCCGGCTCCTCAAGGGCGAGATTCAGACCTACAGTGCCGAGAAGCGCTACCGCCGCAAGGACGGCTCGACCATCTGGGTCCATGTGACCATCTCCTTGCGACGCGATTCCTCAGGGGAGCCCAGGCACTTTATCAGCATCGTGGAAGATATCAGTCAAAGAAAGCTGGCCGAGGATGCACTGACCGAGAGCGAACGACGTTACCGGGAACTTTTTGAGAATGCCAACGACATCATTTTTACAACCGATCTGGCCGGGGCATTCACCTCTTTGAACAAGGCGGGAGAAGACGCTTTCGGGTATACGCGCCGGGAAGCCCTCGACACCCTGAACTTCGTGGAGATGGTGGTCCCGGAAAATGCGACAGTGGCCCGCGAGGCCCTCAAACAGGAATCCGTTGAAGGCACAGGCGGCACCCGTGAATTGGATGTCGTTGCGAAGGACGGACGCCGGATCAAGCTGGAAATCAGCAGCCGCCCTATTCTCCAAGGTCGTGAGATCATCGCGGTTCAAGTCATCGCCCGCGATGTCACTGATCGGCGCCTCCTCGAGGACGAGCTTCGACATTCTCAGAAGATGGAGGCGGTAGGCAGACTGGCAGGAGGCGTCGCCCACGACTTCAATAACATCCTGACTGCCATAACGGGGTACACAAACCTGCTCGCCATCCATTTCTCCGAAGGGGACCCCCGCCGTCGAAACCTCGACGAGATCAGGAAAGCCGCGGATCGCGCCACCGCCCTGACCCGTCAAATGCTCGCCTTCAGCCGCAAGCAGGTTCTGGAGCCGACCATTCAGGACTTGAATGCCATCGTGACGGAAATGGACGAGTTGTTTCAACGACTGATCGGAGAGCACATCGCGCTGGTCCTGCGCCTTAATCCCGCCCTCGGTCACGTGAAGGTGGATGCAGGGCAGATGGAACAAGTGATCATGAATCTGGTGGTAAACGCCCGCGACGCCATGCCCCAGGGAGGGCGCCTCATCATCGAAACCGGCAATGTCGAACTTGAGGAGAGCTTCGCTCACCGACAACTGGCGTACCATCCCGGCCCCTACGTCATGCTGGCCGTGCGGGATACCGGGGTGGGAATGGACAAGGAGATACAGGAACGCATCTTCGAGCCCTTCTTTACCACGAAAGAGCGGGGAAAAGGAACCGGCCTGGGACTCTCCACGGTCTTTGGG
>JBAVHJ010000315.1:0-1915 GCA_049685715.1 Terriglobia bacterium
ATGTGATTGAATGCTCCAATGCCCACAACTCTTTCTCCTGCAAAGAAAAGGAAGGTGTCGACACAGCACGCTGGAACGGCAGCAGGCCTCTTTCGAAGGATTCCTGCCATTGACCAGTTGCTCCTCGCCCCTGAATTCCGTGACAGCTCAGACAAATTCCCTCATGAAGCCATTGTGGAAGAGTTGCGCCGGGAGGTCCAAGCCCTTCGAACTCGTATTCGAGCCGGAGGATTGGCTGAGCCCGGGCTCACTCCCGCTCTGGCCGAGATCCCCGCCCGGGTTGTGACCACACTGGAGCGCCGGTTTTCACTCTCGCTGTGCAAGGTGATCAATGCGACAGGCGTGATGTTGCACACCAATCTTGGGCGCGCCCCGCTGTCGTCCACCATCCTGGAACACCTGCGAGAAGTCGCCTGCGGATACTCTAACCTCGAATTCGATCTGAAAAAAAATGAACGGGGCCGTCGCGATGTTCACGCGGAGCATTTGCTGAGATTCTTGCTTCGGTGCGAAGCCGCCCTGGTGGTCAACAACTGTGCCGCCGCCGTTTTGTTGACCCTCAACTCCTTGGCGGAGGGCGGTGAGGTCATAGTCTCCCGGGGGGAACTCGTGGAAATCGGGGGCTCCTTCCGAATCCCGGAGATTATGGGGAAAAGCGGGGCGGTCTTACGTGAAGTTGGAACCACGAATCGCACCCGGGCCAGCGATTACACCCGCGCCATCAACGCCAAAACAAGACTGATCCTTCGGGTCCATCGCAGCAATTTCAAAGTGATGGGCTTTTCTGAACAACCCCCGTTGACGGACCTGGCCCGGTTGGCCCACCGGAATCACCTCCCGCTGGTTGAAGATCTCGGCAGCGGCTGCCTCATCGATTTGAGCCCGGCCGGGATTCCTGGAGAGCCTACCGTGGCTGCCAGCTTGAAAGCGGGTGTCGACATCATCACGTTCAGTGGCGACAAGCTGCTGGGCGGACCCCAGGCCGGCCTTCTGGTCGGCCGAAAGAAATTGCTCGCGCTGCTCCGAATGAATCCGCTTTACCGGGCCCTTCGGGTGGATAAGCTGACGCTGGCCGCTCTGGAGTCGACCCTTCTTCCCTACCTCCGACACCAGGAGCGCACTCAAGTTCCAACCCTCAAAATGATCTTCGAACCGAGCGAGCAAATTGAAAAACGCGCGAAGCGCTTGATTCAACAGGTAGAAGGGGAGATGAGGCCGGGGGGAAGCGTTGTGCTCCAGCTTATTCCGGGAACTTCCGTAATCGGCGGGGGATCCACACCCGGCCAGGAGATTCCCACCACGCTGATCTCCGTCGCCTCTTCGCAACACTCCGCGCGGGCAATCGAAGCTCACTTGCGGGGTGGACGGATTCCAATTCTCGCTAGAGTGGAAGGGAACCGTGCGCTCCTGGATCTGAGAACAGTCGGTTTGCGCGAAGAGGAAGAGATCGTTCAATCCTTGAAGAGCCTGGGTCAAACAGCGGGGTAGGATGGACAGTCGGGGGAGCTTGAATTCGATTGTAAAACAGCTTTTACCCTGATGGCAACGAAGTTTTATCCTCCCGTTCTGGAAATGCAAACGCCGAACCGGGTTCCCTCTTCGTTTAGCCCCATCGCCAAACGGTACCCGATCTCAGATTTGAAATTTCAGATCTTGCCAGCCGAACGAAGGAAGGCTTCGGCCCCTGCCGTTGCTTTGCCGCCCTCCGCGTGTTCGCGTGTGGAACAATGCCCGCAAGCAAAGGACGCATGGTATGGGTCCCGGCTGGTGGGGAGAAAAGAAGCATCTATCAATCTTTTCTGCAATTCCTTGGAGAATATCCCTGGGGTTTCAAGTGCGGAATTCAGGATAAGTTCTTTACCGTACCCGCTCCAGATACTTCCCTTCCTCTGTGTCGACCCGGATCACCTCACCC
>JBAVHJ010000316.1:0-3564 GCA_049685715.1 Terriglobia bacterium
AATCTTGTAACCTTTCGCCGCAGGTGGACTCTATCGTCTGGTGAGAGAAAATGGAAATCACACGAATTCCGGATAAGGTAAAAACTGAGGCGTGGACAGACGAGTACGTCGTTGAGCGGGTGCTGGCGGGAGAAACAGCGCTGTATGAGGTCATCATGCGGCGTTATAACCAGCGGCTGTACCGTGTTGTGCGTGCGATTGTGCGGGACGACGGTGAAACCGAAGATGTGATGCAGGATGCCTATGTCCGCGCTTATCAACACCTGAACCAGTTCGCAGGCCGGGCATCATTCTCGACCTGGCTGATGCGAATCGCTGTCCATGAAGCCCTGGCGCGTGTCCGGAGGCGGAGCCGCAACCAGCAGCTGGATGAACCCGACTTTGACGGAGAATCCCACTTGAATCATATAGACGCATCTCCTGACCCTGAGCAAACCACTTCCGACGCTGAGCTGCGCCAGTTGCTGGAGGAAGCAGTTCTTGATCTACCCGAGCAATATCGAATTGTGGTTATGATGCGGGATGTCGAGGAATTGAGCACTTCGGAGACCGCTGCCGCACTGGAGATCACAGAAGAGAATGTGAAGGTCCGACTTCATCGGGGCCGGGCGATGATGCGTAGGGGACTTTTTGCGCGAGTCGGGGAAACCGCAAAAGAGACGTTCTCCTTCATGGGGGTCCGCTGCGATCGTGTCGTCGCACGCGTCCTTCAGCGCCTGGCCGAATCCAGCGTAAAAGATCCCTCGATCATGTGAATTCACAGTCTGCCGGTGTATACCCGGAAGACCTGCCACAAACGAACATGACCCTCTGACTCCTTCTCGTGGCAACAGTTCACCCATCTCGCGTTACCAATACCGGCAGTTGAATTTATTGGTCAGCCAATCCTCGTCCTGAGAGGCACTCCGGAAGGACAATCCCTCCGAATTAAGATCGTCATTTGCTTCTCTTCAGCACCCGAAGCAGCCAGAGAATACTCTTCATTCTGAGACTGACCTGGGTGTTTAACTCATCGATCTGTTGACCCACCTGGACGTTCAATGAGGGGGACTTTTTCACGGAAAGAATCTGCGAAGGATACACGCTTCGATGGCCGGTCATGAGGAAGCTGAGGACACAGGACACTGCGGCGTAGGGCGCAATCTGCGGCCCAAAAAGCTCCACCGCCATGATGCTGGCTGCAATGGGGGTGTTCGCGGCACCGGCGAGAAGGCTCACAAGCCCTATGGCTGAAAAAGTCGCCAGATCGAGACCCGCAATCCTGGCGTAGAGGCTCCCTGAGGTGGCACCAACGAAGAAAATCGGCGTGACAATTCCACCACTCCCGCCAAAGCCTAACGTGGTGGCGGTGAACACGCATTTCATAAGAAACGCATACCACGAGACGGGTTGACCATTCAGTGACGCCTCGATCGTGTCGAGCCCAAGGCCGAGATACTGCCGGGAGAAAGCGAGGGCAAGCAGCAAAACGGTAGCTCCGCCAAGAAGGCCTTTGAGCGGCTTTGAGATGTTCAGGAGAGCTGAAAGCTTTTCGGCTGACCGCATGATTTCAATCATGACAAATGAACACATTCCGAAACAGATGCCTGCCACCACCACCTTCAAGAAGAAGAGTTCACTAAAGACAGGCGTAAAGGCGATGGCGTGATGGAAGTACTTCACTCCAAGGGCGGAAGAAATCTGAAACGCGGTGACGCCGGAAATGAACGAGGGAAGGAGAACGTCATACAATAGACTGCCAACGAAAAGGACTTCAACACCGAAAATGGCCCCGGCAATGGGAGTCCCAAAGACCGCTGCAAAGCCGGCGCTGATCCCACAGATCACGAGCTTTTTTCTGTCCCGGTTGTTGAACCGGAAAAGATCGGCAAACAGTGAAGACAACCCGGCGCCAATCTGGGCGCAGGGCCCTTCCTTTCCGGCGGAACCGCCCGCCGCCAGGGTAATAATCGTCGCAATGAGCTTTACGGGAACGACCGCCTTATCGATCCTTCCGGAACGTTTGTGGACCGCTTCGATCACTTTCTCGGTTCCGTGGCCTTCCGCCTCCGGAGCAAGCCTCTTGACCAGCATCGCGCTCAACCAGAAGGCAATGGGCAGGGACAAAAAATAATAGGGGTATTTCTTCGCAAAGGCGATGCTGAAGTTGAGCGCAATCAGAAACCCGGAAGTCGAGAGACCGACAATAGAACCAATAACGGTGGCCAGGATGACCCATTTCAGGATGCTAATAAAGAGGATGCTCTGTTCCGCAAGTCTTTTGGGCATGCGCGGTTGCCAGTTAAATTCTGCCACCCTCCTTCCACTTGACTCGATCCACTCCCGACGATAGGATAACATAAACCCTGTATAGGCATACAACATTGGAGCGGTCGATCGCCGACCAGGACAATCTCATGCTGGACTCCAACAAACAGAAATGTGTTGGCTTGCGGTTGCGACGGATCGATGTGCAGCTCTGCCGCTTCCGCCTTGGTGGACGGTAATCCTTTGGTTTATCATTGCAAGCTCTATTCCTATTTCTCCAATGGACCTGTGGAAAGGCAGAACTTTTCCATAATATTGTGCGGCAGCGCCGCAAAATATCGCCAGAGTCCCAGCCACCATCGCTTCGTTTGATCAGAAACACTTACTATAACAAGGAGGTCCCTCTGTGAAATATGACGCCATTGTGATTGGATCCGGACAAGGTGGAAATCCTCTTTCGCACAACCTGGCGGATCGAGGTCTCAACGTGGCCCTCATCGAGAAGGCCCACTTGGGCGGGACTTGCATTAACACCGGCTGTACCCCGACCAAGACCATGGTCCATAGTGCCCAGGTGGCCCATTACGCCCGAAGCGCCGATCGCTGGGGCGTGCGAGCCGCAGATGTCAGCGTCGACTTGCCTGCCGTTGTCGCACGAAAAAACAAGATCGTCCAGTCGTTCCGCGAGGGCCAACAACGCCGCGTGGATGCTCGCAAGACCCTGCGCTTGCACCGGGGGGAAGCACGCTTTGTTGCCCCACACCAAATTCAAGTCAACGATGAGGTACTCGAAGGCGAAAAGATTTTTATAAACACGGGGACGAGGACCAACCTCCCTTTCCTGCCGGGCCTGGATTCCATAGATTACCTAACCAACGCCAGTATCATGGAGCTGGAGGAATTGCCGGAACATTTGCTGGTGCTGGGCGGCGGTTACATCGGCCTGGAGTTTGGACAGATGTTTCGCCGATTTGGCAGCCGCGTGACTGTCATCCATCGCGGGGGTCAACTCCTGCCACGAGAAGACGGCGACGTTATAGCAGAACTGCAAAAAGCCCTCGAGGCGGAAGGCATTACGTTCCTGCTCAATGCCAACTCGACCCACGTGGAGAAAAAGGACGGCCAAATTCACCTGACCATTGATATCGGAAACTCAACGAGGACGTTGATTGGATCTCATTTTCTCGTGGCGGCGGGCCGAAGGCCAAACAGCGACCAGCTTGGCTTGGATACGACGGGAATCGAAACCGACAAGGACGGCTTTATCAAGACAAACAGCCGCCTGGAGACGAACGTCCCCGGCATCTGGGCTTTGGG
>JBAVHJ010000317.1:0-5341 GCA_049685715.1 Terriglobia bacterium
GATTCGCTTGTGTGCCATTTCTCTTTCACTCAATTCAACCATCATGGGCGCGGATAGGATTGCTTTGCTGCTGCACTCGGATCCAGGCGACTTAATTCGTTACTGCCGGACACCGGATCCGGACCTCGTCCCAGGCTGGATCCTTTGGTGTCGAGGGATTCCAGTTCCTTCCTCACCTGGATGGCCAGGTCGCCTAACCCCGGTGTTTCGCGATGGGCGGCCACCTTCTTGAAATTCTCCCTCGCCGAGTCATTCTGGTGTTGCAACTTCTGAGCATGCCCGAGGGCAAATCGAAAAATTGGGTTGTTGGGATATCTCTCCGTGAGATCATGAAGCATCTTTTCCGCCTCGGCATATCGCTTCTGGGTATCCCGCAGATAAATGGACACCAGAAAGAACTTGGCTTCAGTGGAGATAAAGCCGTCGAGTTGGGAGGCCTCCTGGAGCTGCTGAATTCCCTGCTGTCGGTCGCCTGACGGGAGACGAATCAGAAACCGCAAGGGCTTGTAGAACCCGCCATACTCTTCCACGTAATAGTTGTACGCTCCCAGTCCCAGATAGGCGTCCTTGAACTTCGGGTCCAGCTGCAAGCAGCGGTCGAGATACTCGCGGGATTTCTTCACATACTTGACCACCGCGAGGGTGTGATCACGTCCCGCCTCCAAGCGGGAGCGCAAGGCATTTGACATTCCCACATGAAAATAGGCCTCGGCATCCTGGGGATGGTTCTTGAGATATTCGTCAGCCTTGGTGAAGGCCTTCTCCATGGTGTTGATAAACTTGTCATCAAAGTCCGACCGTTTTGTTTTTAGGGCATCGATGTAGTCCAGATTGTAAAAATCGCCCGTGGAATTGAAAATCCTCCACCAGTAGAATTCCGATTCGAAGATCTCCCCCAGCGGGGTGTCGGGCTTCAACTGCTTGACTTTCTGAAAATCATCCCACGCTTTCGCATAATCAAGGTTGAAGAGAGCATCCATGCCGCTCTTCAGCAGCTGCTGAACCGCTGGCTCTTGAATCACGGCGGGTGCGGCGAAGGTTTCCCCACAAAAAGAAAAAAGGCACACGAGGGCGATCACCGCCCCCCATCGCAATCGTTGATTTAAGCTCATTGAAGGAACTCAACTTTTCCATTGAACTCTGGGTTCAATCCTACGGAACCGAGGCAGAGGTTCATCGTGAATCCACCAGCCCGTGCCGCAAGTCCATGAGGCGCAGCAACTTTCGACCTTGACGCAATGATCCGGCCTTTGCAAACTTGAAATCGAGCTCAAACAGGCCCATCTCGTAGTTCTTCCAGAAATCAGAAAATTGCGTCCTGAGATTCCGGCGAATGGATTCTGTCACTTCCGCCGGATTCTCCCCGTTGGTCAGTTCGAGCTGAAACTCGATATGGTCCTTGTGACCGGGCCGAGTCACGCGAATCTGCCAATCGGGACTGATGCCATTCACCCCCCGGAGTGTTGTCTCAAAGATCCACGGCGAGATGTTTCCCATCCCACAGACAATCATTTCATCCTTGCGCGAGCGGATCCTGGCCAGGCGCCGCATCGGCAACCCGCAGGGGCACGGCTGATCAATCAGCCGGGTCATATCGGCAGCGCGGTATCGGATCAGGGGCATCACCTTGCGCGTCAAGGTCGTGTAGACCAGTTCCCCATACCCGTCGTCGTCGGGTTGGTCAATTTCAAACATAAAATTCAGCTCGTTCAAGTGGTAGCCGTTCTTCAGGCGGCACTCAATGCCGATGGCGCCGAACGATTCGGTCTGCCCGTATTCCATGATCATATCCGCCTGCCAGACGTCCTCGATGTAGCGCCGCGTTTGCTCGGTCATATTCTCGCCACCCACGAGCATGAACTTCATCGGCCAGGTGCCGCGGGCCTTCGCAATTTCACTCAAGCGCAGCAACCAGGAAGGCTCCGCAATGATGACGTTGAACCGGTAATCGGCTGCCCGCTCGTAGAATTCGCCGGGCTCGATCTTACCCGCCTCAACGTGAAGACAACCAATCACCCGGGTAATCTCGCGGGCCAAGGGGCCGGAGACCCAGAAGGAATGATCGAACGCACTCACCACGCGGTCCGAGGAGGTCAAGCCGAGGTGCATCAACGCGATCGCCCCGTAGCGGGCCATGGATTCCATTTCCTGCAATCCAAAGAAGACCCGCTTGTTGCGCCCGGATGTCGTTCCCGTGGTTTCGAAGGCAATCTGCGGCGCCCCGCAAAGAAATCCCTCGACCGGATGCGTGCGAAGGTCCTCGGGGGTGGTAAAAAAACCTTTCAGGTCGGAAGGGGTTTTGACCCGATAGGGATCGATTCCGAGTTCCCGGAATTCGCGACGATAAAAAGCAGATTTCTCGGCAGCATATCGGACGATGGACTGAAAACGGGAAGACTTCACTTGGTCGACGAACCATGTGGGCAGATGAATCCCAATCTGCAGAGCCACTGAAGGCCGGCGGTTCACAATGCACTCTTCAACAAACTCACTGATCGCGGCCAACATGGCCATCGGTTCCTCTCACTTTCACACCCTTCAGCCTGCCATCACCTAGAATAAGGAATCCGGACAGGCTGGAGGGCAAGAAGCGTTTTCCACACTCTATTTCCCCCTCCTCCGGGATTCCTCATCTTTCACCACTCCCAACGTGAACCTGGAGTCATGCCCGGGAACAATCATCCCCTCAAACTCAAGAAGCTTCTTTTTAGTTTCTTCGTACTCGGTGCGGCGGGTCGGCGGAAACGTCATCGCATTCTGGTCGGCGGCGCCTCGCGTGACCATCGCGTCTCCGGCCACGAGCATGGCTCCCTCCTGCGTCTCAAAGGAAAAGGAGTAATGAAACGGCACATGGCCCGGCGTGTGGATCGCTTTCATTCCTTCGGGAAGGGCACATTCTTCAAGCCAGAGGAATTGCTCCCGGCGTCCCAGGCGTTCGACCGACCAAAAGCGTTGCACCATCTTCACCATCGCCCAGACCACTTTGGGGTCCTCTTCAAAGGGCTTCAGCTCCGGATAATATTTGTAAAGCTGTTCCAGGGTCAACGAATCGCTGGTCAGATGTTGACAGAGGTCCGTCATCCACTCAAACTCTCGCCGCGAACACACAATCCTCGCCCGGGGAAAAAGGCAGTTGTTGTGGGAATGGTCAAAGTGCAAATGCGTATTGACCACGTGGGTCACGGACCGGGCCGAAAGCCCGCTTTGTGCCAGCGCGTCGAGCAGTTGCTTTTCCTGTCGTGGATACCCGCTATCGACGAGCATGACCTCCTCGGTGTTTCGTGCCAGCGTGACACTCGCCTGGAGGGCACCCCCTTCAATCAAAGGCTCAACGATCCAAGGATGATTTGGCATAACTCAAGCAGCATGTTTCGCGCCTGCTCCTCCGCACACGGGATGGACCGGCGAACTGAATCAAGGACCTTCCGGCGGGAGAACTGCGACCAAACAGGCAAGACCCATCTCCGGGGAGAGCGAACCCTGATTAGGGCCGCTGGCGAATACACGGTGTGAAACCGTTACGAATCCCGACCAGCGGCAAATTCAAGCTTTTTTGCAAGCAGGACGGCATTCAGTCCGCCGAAAGCGAATGAGTTTGAGATGGCTGCGTTCACAGTCCTCTCGCGAGCCTGATTGGGAGCATAATCGAGATCACAATCCGGATCCGGAACTGAATAGTTCGCCGTCGGTGGAATCAGGCCCCTTTGAATGGCCAGCAGGGAGACGATCATTTCCAGTGCGCCGGTCGCCCCCATGGCATGACCATGCATGGATTTCGTCGAGGTCACCACAAGGTTCGGCTTGTTCCCAAATACGGCTTTGATCGCCCGGGTCTCATTGACATCGTTGGTCGGGGTCGCCGTGCCATGCGCGTTGATATAATCGATCTCTTCTGGATTCAGCCGGGCTTCCTCGAGCGCCAACTGCATTGCGCGGGACGGACCTTCGCAGGTCGGATGGGTCAGATGATCTGCATCCGAGGTCATCCCGTAACCACAAATCTCTGCGTAGATCTTGGCCCCGCGAGCTTTCGCATGCCCGTATTCCTCCAGCAACAGGATTCCCGCACCCTCACCCAGGACCAGTCCTTCCCGGTCGCGACTGAACGGCCTGCAGGCTCTCTTCGGATTTCCATTGCCTACCGCCATCACACGCATCGCTTCCCAGGCCCGAAGGATCCCGTAAGCGATGGGGGCCTCCGAACCGCCCGCAAGAATAGCATCCGCCTGACCATACTTGATCAAACGGAAGGCTTCACCGATGGCATTGGCAGCCGAGGAGCATGCCGTGGTAAAGCTCAACGAGGGCCCCTTGCAACCAAACTCCATCGAGATGTGGCTGGCAGCCGCGTTGTGCATGAGCTTGGGGATCGTGAACGGATGCATTCGCTGGGCATTCTTCTGGTAGAGTTGTCTAAACCCGGCGTCCAGCGTTTCGGCCCCCCCCATGCCGGTTCCGACACACACTCCAAAACGCAGTTTCTCCTCCTCACTCGGAGTGAAGCCCGAATCCTTCAACGCCTGCGATGCCGCAACGATGGCAAATTGCGCAAAGCGATCGAGGTAATCCTGACGCTTGGGTGAAAAATATTGGTTGGGGTCGAATTGCTTGACTTCTGCTGCAATTTTGACGGTCAGGGGCGCGTTGTCAATCTGGGTGATGTATCCGATCCCGGATTCCGCGGCAACAAGGTTCTGAAAAAACTCCTCCACGGTGTTGCCGACGGCCGAGATGACTCCCAGCCCCGTCACGACAACCTTTCTCACTGGACGCCTCCTGCGGGCTTCTCGGGGATCGTTCCCACCGGCATCGTGCTACTGACCAGTTCGGCCTTGAATGCCTCGGGGTCCGCCATGAATCGTGTCAGGTCGTCGACGACCTGCCGCACCCCCTTCATCTGCCGTGCAATGGAGTCAGGAATGGAAATGCTGAATTCCTCCTCCAAGGCAAACATGATGTTCACCCCGTCGAGCGAATCGATGCCCAACTCCTGAAAGGTCGAATCCATCGTGCACTTTCCGGCATCGAGGTGCTGTTCTCTCGTGATCACATTGATCACTCTTTCTTCGATCGTCATTGGTTTTTCCTCCTGCCATCTGGATTGGCTTCGTGGTGCTTGTCAGGACATCTCAGTACTCCATCAAAGAAACCCTCATGCATTTCAAGGCGGTGGAAGAGGATTGGTATTGACCGATGTTGGCTGCGGGCGGGTCGCGACCAACCCTTCGACACAGTCAAGCAGTTGCTGGACGTTCACGGGTTTCTCGAAAACCTGTTCAATACCAATGGCTTCGGCCTGCGCACGCAATTCGTTGTCGATATAAGTGGTGATCAGCACACA
>JBAVHJ010000318.1:0-2185 GCA_049685715.1 Terriglobia bacterium
GATCAACATGAAGGTCGACCGCGCTCTTTTCGATCCCAAACAATTCAGCTCTCAACCTCCGGAGCAATAAGGGCGCGAGCGGAACAGGCGCCGTCATTTCTGCTGAGGAGATCCAGCGCGTAGGAGAGAACAACAACATGAAGCAAACTCTTGGGTATGTATTTCTTTTCTTGCTGCCCGCTCTTGCCAGTGCGCAGCGTCTACCGGAAACTGCCGTCCCGAAAAACTACAGGCTGATCCTCACGCCGGACCTCACCAAGGCCAACTTTGCCGGTGACGAGACGATCACAATCCGGGTACTGAAGCCGACGTCGCAAATCGTTCTCAACGCAGTGGACATCGAATTCCATGAAGCCTCGATTTTGAGCGGTGGCAAGACCCAGAAGCTCGTCGTCACCCCCGAGAAAACGAAGGAGCAGGTGACCCTGGCCGTGGACACCCCCATCCAGCCGGGACCCGCGAGCATCCACATTAAGTACACGGGGATCTTGAACAAAGAGATGCGCGGCTTCTACCTGGGTCAGGATGACCAGGGCCGGAAGTATGCCTCCACGCAATTTGAGCCGACCGACGCACGGCGCGCCTACCCATCGTTCGATGAGCCGTCTTACAAAGCGACATTCGACATCACTGTGGTTGTAGATAAAGACCTCACGGCCATCTCCAATAACTCAGTCGTCTCGGATGCCCCGGGCCCTGAGGCGGACAAACATACGGTCAAGTTTGCGACAACAGCCAAAATCTCGTCGTATCTGGCCGCCTGGGTGGTGGGCCAATTCGAATATGTCGAGGGCACGGCGGACGGCATTCCGATCCGTGTTTTCAGCACACCCGGTAAGAAGGAATTGAGTACGTTTGCGTTGGAAACAGCCGAATTCACGCTGCGTTACTACAACCATTACTTCGGAATCAAGTACCCCTATGGAAAGCTGGACTTGATCGGACTGCCAGACTTTTCCGCGGGGGCAATGGAGAATGTTGGCTTGATCACCTCCCGCGCGGCGTTGTTGCAGGTGGATGAACGAAGGGCCCCGTTATTTCTGAAGAAGACGGTGGCTGTAGTCATCACCCATGAGATTGCCCACCAATGGCTCGGCGACCTGGTCACGATGCAGTGGTGGAACAACGTCTGGCTGAACGAAGGCCTGGCCACGTGGATGGAAGGCAAACCTATCGACGCGTGGAAGCCCAAATGGAATGTGGGACTCGATGAGGTGAGCCGGGGCGACGCTCTCACCACGTTGGGCGCCCTGGATGTGGATTCGCTGGCGAGCACCCGGTCCATCCATCAGCCCGCGGAAACGCCCGATCAGATTCTGGAACTGTTTGATGGTGTTGCGTACGGCAAGACGGCAGCCGTGCTGCGCATGGTGGAAGCTTATTTGGGGCCGGAAATCTTTCGCGCGGGGGTGAATGCCTACTTGAAGCAATACGCCTATCGCAACTCTAAAGCTGACGACTTTTGGACCACGTTGCAAAAGGTCTCCCATAAGCCCGTGGACAAGATCATGCAAACGTTCGTTAAGCAGCCCGGCGTGCCCATGATCACCGTGAAATCGGAGGCCTCGGGCAATTCGACCCAGGTGACTTTGCAACAGCGGCGATACTTCTATGACCGGACCAAATTCGAGGCAGGCAGCGACCAGTTGTGGCAGGTTCCAGTTTGTCTGAAGACAGCTCCCACGGGGACGGGAGGGAAAAGCAGCCAACAATGCGAGCTCCTAACCAAAAAGGTAGACACCTTTACTCTTCCGGGCCATTCACCCTGGGTCCTGGCAAATGCCGGCGCGAACGGCTACTACCGAAGCGGATATGAGACCGACGCCATTCGCGCTTTGGCACGCGATACCGAGACTGCATTGACCCCGGCGGAACGCATTCTCGCACTCACCGACACCTGGGCCGCAGTGCGAGTAGGACGGCAGCCAATCGGAGATCTTCTGACGCTAGCGGAAGGCCTCCAGGCCGATCGAACCGGCGCTGTTCTCACTCTTCTGTTCGGGTATTTGAACTACATTGGCGACCACCTGATTACCGACACCTCTCAGCCAGCTTACCAGGCGTGGGTGCGCCACCTTCTGGCGCCCATTGCCAACGACCTCGGCTGGCAGCCGCAGCCGGGCGATAGCGATGACCGCAAGGACCTGCGGGCGAAGGTTTTGGGGGTGTTGGGGGGGCCGGGAGG
>JBAVHJ010000319.1:0-7026 GCA_049685715.1 Terriglobia bacterium
ACACTGAACACACCTCAGTCCCACAAATACCGTTCATCGTAGTCGACGCCGTGCTTCTTAAGGATTCGTCGAAATTCCTCCTGGAACGTGATCCGCCGATGATGTTGCTCCTGGTTCCGAATATAGCGTCGGACGGCCGCTACCGGCGAGGGGCTCACCGAAAATGCCCCATACCCGTTTTGCCAATGAAACTTGGTATAGAGGCCGCCCTTCGTCTTGATCCATTTCGAGGAGGCCTTCTTGACGTCCTCGATCAGTTCGGCGATCGAGAGTGTCTTCGAAAGCGAACACAGGGCATGGATATGATCGGCGGGTCCACCTACCTCGAGCGATGGCGACTGATAGGTCCGGAACACCGTGGTGAGATAAGCGTGTCCGCCGTGGCGGATTGGCGGACGTCGTAGTCCGCCAAGAACTCGTATCGGGATTGTGTCGAGAACACGATATGGAGCAGGATTCGTGCAAGTGATTGTGCCATGCGATTGATCTCGGGGGGAGGGTTAGATAACACGTTCAGGCTTGGAGGAAGATGATAGCAGCATTCGTCCTTCGGGCCAACACCCGGGTCATGGAGATTCTAAGGAGGGCCGGCCCTGTCACCGCGAGATTGCCCTTACAGGGCAAGCCAAAAATATGTAATGGTCATCGGTCCTCCGCCGTCGGCGGAATGCCCTGGGCTTTTGAAGCTTGCCCTTACAGGGCACAAGGACCCGCAATCCTTCTTCTGAGGCACACAACTTCCGGATGCCTTCAGTTTTCGTCTAGGGAAAACACATCGGGTATTGGAGGATGATGCAGAAGCAAACAGTCGTTGACGGCTTTTGATGTTCCGGTTTAGAGTTCCACTACGATCCGAAACGAAAACACAGATTTAGTTCCGGCCTGAGCCGGCGGGAATCCCATCAGGCATATAAAGGAACATCGTTACACTCAACAGAACGGGAGAACCAATTGTGGGAGCCGGAAAGTGATCCAGGGCAGGTCAGCTTTCTTTCATCTCTCGTAGAAGCCCGATGTGTTTCATGCCCACGGGTAGACAGGAGGTCTATTTATGAACGATGAGCGTTTTAGTGTATTCATGGCGCTCGACGGGCCGCACCTCGATGGACTCATCGGCAGCGGAGGTATTCTCCGTTTTGATTGGCCTGAGCGCAAATTTTTCATTCAACACTATCCGGGCATCAGTGCCGCGCACAATGTTTCGATTGCGCCCGGCGGAGAGCTGGCGCTCCTGGGGAATTTCAGCCAGCAGATCGCGTTGCTCGATATCACTCGCCCCGACAGCATGAAGATGGTGGCCCGCCAATCCACCATGTATTTTGAAGATTGTCTGTACCGGCTTCGTTCCAATACCCATCACCTCTGGTATCCTGATAATCGCCGGTTCATCGGAGCCATCGGCGATCATCTCTACCGATTTAATATCGACGACCTGAAGGCGCCGGAGCAGCTGGGGCCTCACCGTCTCTTCAACGCCCATGAGATTCGTTGGGATCCAACCCATCGCTATATCTTGATCGGAGACCTCGGCCCGGAGCACCAGGCTGCGCAGCAGGTGGCTGTCTTCGACCTCGAGGAGCCTGACCCTCTCAAGCGTTCGAGAGTGATCAAGGTGCCCACCAACAATGTCTGGCACTGCTGTGTGCACCCCCACAAGCCCGTCGGCTATGCCCTGACGTACTCATTCGCCACCGACAATGAAAACTACATCGACTGGGCTCCGTCTTATACGCGTGAATACATTCTGGAAATCGACCTCCCGAGCGCCCGAGTGACCCGCAGTTGGAGCTGCGGCGCCGAGTTTCCGATTCACCTCAATTCTGATGTGGGCGTCACAGAGGACAATGTCCTGTACGTGGCCTCGGGCGGCAGCCACACGGTCGTCGAGATTCCTCTGGAAACATTTGACGAAAGTCGGGTGCTTTCGTGTGTCCCGTCCTGGTGGGTGCGAATGCTGATCGTGCGCCAGCGCCTGAAGAACCTCCTGGGGTCTTTCAGCAGGAAGCCGACTCTGATATCAACCCACTACATTCTGCAGACCCTGCAGGTCACGGGATGGCGGATCATGGACGGGATTTATGCTGCGAGGGTATCTCCGGGGGGCCGCTACATGATCACTGGTAACCGGGGCTACAACGTCGTCTCCGTGTATGAGCGCAAAACGCAAGAGAGGATTTTTGAAAAGTCGCTGCCCTTCAGGAAAGACCGCTACGGCCTGAACCCTCATTACCATCTGGGATCGCGGGGCTATCACCTCGGGATGCACCACAGCGAAGTAATGCCGCGGTGAAGTGAATCTCAGTTCGCCCTCGAAATGAGGGGGCAAGGATGGACGCGAGAGAGCTTCGCGCCGGATCCAAAATCCTTTTTCGACTAAGTGAAGAGGGCGGACGATTAACAAGTCGGGTGTCAGAGGAGCAGGCAGGCGATGCAACAGACCTATGACGTGGTTGTAATCGGCACGGGCTTCGGGGGGGCCATCACCTCCTGCCGCCTGGCGCAGGCGGGACGCTCGGTGTGCGTTTTGGAGCGGGGAAGGAAATGGGAGAAAACTGAATTTCCGAGGGCGCCAGCGGAAGTCGCGAGGTCCTTCTGGAGGAAAGGTGAAAGTCTTGGGTTTCTGGAATACAAGACGTTCAAAAAAATGGACGTCATTCAGGGCTGTGGTGTCGGCGGAGGGTCACTCCACTACTTCAACGTCCATCTGAGAGCCCCCGCGGAGATCGTGGGGAAAAAAGGGTGGCCGTCCCAGGTGACCCGCCCGATTCTCGATCCTTACTACGCCCTGGCTGAGGGCATGCTTGACTCCGCACCGCTGGTTCCCCCCGCGGGGCGGGATTTGCCTCTGAGGACCAAGGCGTTCATGGCCGCTGTCACAGCGACTCAGCGCAAGGCGGAGCTGGTTCCGATCGGAGTGTACACGGGAGAGGACAGGCGCAACCCTCATAGCGGGATTCCGCAGTCCCCCTGCGATTATTCGGGCAACTGCATGATCGGCTGCGTTCTCCACGCCAAGAACACACTGGATCTTAACTACCTTCCCCTGGCAGAGCATCACGGAGCAGAGATTTTTCCCTTGCATCAAGCCGACAAGATCGAACCGCTCGGGGAAGGGGGATACCGGGTGCATTTCGAGGCGTTCGACCCCCGTGATCCCCAACGTTCTGAACCGGGCTCCGTGGTGGGAAGATGCCTTGTGCTTGCAGCGGGAACCCTGGGAACCACTGAACTCCTGTTACGCTCCCGCGACGTCCACCGAACGCTTCCTGGCCTCAGTCCGATGCTGGGGACTCGTTTTTCCGGCAATGGGGATTTTATCCTCGCCGGCACCATGGAGGCGGATCGCATCGTTGACCCCAGTCGAGGGCCAAGCATAACCGCCGGGGCTGACTTCTCCACTCAGGCGAACAGGATTTATATCGAGGATTTGGGCTACCCCGACCCGTTCATCTGGCTTCTTGAAGGAGCTATTCCCAGGACGAGCCGTCTGGGAGATTTGATGATCGCCGCAGTCACCTATCTGCTGGATACAGTGGGGGCGGGCAGAGGGCGAATCAGCTTTGAGGCCGATCGGCTTTTCCGGGGCGGGGCGACCACACGGTTTCTTCCCTATCTGGGAATGGGGAGCGATGCGGCGGATGGGCGCCTGCAGCTTAGCGATGGACGCATTGACTTGAAGTGGAGTCACCGCGGAAGCCGCGAAATGATTGGCGAAATGGAGAGAGCCCTGAAGAGCTTGAGCTCGAACCTTGGGGGCGAGTACGTCACCAGCCTGCTATGGCGCTGGCCTCTCAGAAAGCTACTGACAGCCCATCCCTTGGGGGGATGCTTCATGGGAGAAGGCAAGGAGTCCAGTGTCACCAACCCGTGCGGCGAGGTCTGGGATTATCGGGGGCTTTACGTCGCGGACGGTTCCCTGATTCCTACCGCCCTTTCCGTGAACCCCTCTTTGACCATCAGCGCCCTCGCTGAAAGGGTTGCGTTTTGGATGATTCACCAGCGTGAAATGAATTCCGGAGATAGCGAGACCCCGAAAAATCAATGAACGTCTAAGGGGGATTTTTGATAGCGGTCCCATTAGGTCCGGGCGCTGCCGACATGTGGTTGTTGCATGTCTGCGAACAATGGCGGACAGTGAAGGGCGTCCAAGACCTTGGATACCGGACGCAGGCATGCTCCGCCACGGCGGACATGCCTGCGGCACCCCGGCAGGATGACAGAACACCGGGGACCTTCGCACCCCATCGACCGGTGTGATGGAGGATCCCCTGATCCGGCCAAAACCTGCGCCGTCGAACAGTTGGGACAAAAAGGAGCGCGCTATGATCGTCATGCTCTGCCGAAACCAAGTCGACGACTTTTCTAAATGGAAAGCTGTGTTTGATTCTCACGCCCAGGCGCACCGCACCGCCGGGCTTCACCTGAAGGATTTGTGGCGAGATATGGAAAATCCGAATGCGGTGTTCTTTGTGTTCGAGGTGGATAGCCTGGAAAAGGCCCGGGCCTTCATAAGCGCACCAGGAGCAGCCGAAGCTGGGAAGGCGTCAGGCGTTCTGGATGGTGATTATCACTTTCTTGAAAGTAGCACGCACTACTGACGGCCCAAACCGGCGAGAAAGAGATCAGACGCTTCCAATTCATCGAGTCGTATCACCCACGCTTACGCCACGACGGACACGATGTATGCGCCACCTACTTTTGGGTTTCTGGGTTCCTTAAGAATTCTGTTCCTGATTCAGGAAGGACGTTTTAGGGGAACTTTCTTTGATGGTATGAAGAGAGGGCGGACTCTGCCGCGCTCCCATCGAAATACTAAATTCACCAGCTCAATTCAATCGCACGGTTGTTTCCCATTTATTTTCAGTTGTTTAGGGGTTGGATCGACCCGTGCGAGACATTGATTTGGGTGTCCCAAGCTCCGAAGGAAATTGCCAGATCGGCAAGGACCTCGAAACTCAAAGAGAGCAGCATGAACGAACTCCCACGATCAATATCATGATCATGCATGACGCATATCCCCACCCTGTGAGGAAACTGGCCATGTTCCAGTTCTTAACCCGGGGAACCCTTCTTACCTTGATTTTGGCCGCCCCAATCTTTGCGGCGGACCTCAGTTATACCTTCCACTACACCGGCAAGCCCGAGTCTCCCCTGATAGTCGATCTCCGCTTCCCGGTGGATTCGTCGGGCCCCAGGCAGCTCCTCCTGCCGGACCAATACGGCGGCCAAAAGGAGATGTGGCGATCGGTCTCCGACCTAGAGGTTTTGGAAGGGCCTGTGGAACTCAAGCCCGGAGATCTTCCTTCTGTGCGAGTGATTCAGGCAAAAGGTAACGGCTTATGCCATCTGAGGTACGCTGTACGCGGAGTTACGGGGAGGTTAGAACAGAACGTGTACTATTGGCCGGTTCTTCGCGGCGAGTACATTCACCTGCTCGGTAAGACGTTTCTGGTGCGGCCCAACTGGCCGGAGCTTCAGCGCGTTTTCGTCGAGTTGAACTGGCAGTTACCAGAGAACTGGACTCCCGCGAACAGCTTCGGCCTGGGTGAACGAGCACAGAAACTCTCCGCGTCGCTCTTCGAACTCGAGCAAGGTGTTTACGTCGGGGGGGATTTCCGGTTCAGAAGGTTTGAGATCCATGGGAAACCCGGAGCTATTGCCCTGCGGGGCGATTGGGGATTCACGGACGAAGAGTTTGCCGCCTTCGTGCGACGCATTGTCAGCGCAGAGCGAGCCTTCTGGGACGATGACTCCTTCCCGTTTTATTTCGTCACTCTCCTTCCGGTCGACCTCTCCCCGGGCTCGTTTGCGGGAGTTGGCCGCTGGGACGGCTTTGCAGCCTTTATGCCGCCAGGCGCGAAGCTCGATTACTCAATCCGTTATCTGCTCTCCCACGAGCTCTTTCATACCTGGAATCCCACCCGGCTCAGTCACTCGCCGGGTGTGCCGCCGGCCCTGTACTGGTTTAGCGAAGGGTTCACGGATTACTATGCCTACCTATTGCTGATGCAGGAGGGGTACGAGACCTTTCCGGAATACCTGGACCGTATGAACCTCATTATCGCAAGGTACTGGAGTTGGGCGACCCGAAACATGCCGAACGAAATGGCCGCGCGAGAGTACTACAGCAATCCTGAGGCACAGAAAATTGCCTACCTCCGAGGATTGCTGGTGGCCTTGAATTGGAATGCGGCGATCCGTGAGGCGACGCACGGCAAATCCTCCTTGAATGACTTGATGCGGGCATTGAAGCGCCGCGCTGACGAAAAACAGGAGGTGTTTACGCAGCGCTTGCTGATCGTGGAGGCCAAACGATGGGGCGTTTCCAACGCCGACCAGGAGGTCTTGAGCTGGATTGAACATGGAGATACGGTTGAGGTCCGCAAAGACAGCTTTGGGCCTTGTGCGGTTCTGTCATCCAAGAGCGGGGAGGCCCCGCGATTCCGGATGACGTCGGGTCCGGACCTGCATTCGTGCGAGGGCTGGTTCCGCTAGGTAGGATTGGAGGCCAAGAGCCATCACAAAATCGACCTCAGCTGCAAGTCCCGCGCGTGACAAAGAGGGGTGGCAGGAAATCTAAAGCGCCCGCTCTTTGGTGTTCACAAGGCACGCCCCGCGGCGGCGCCCGAGGCCCAGGCCCATTGGAAGTTGAATCCGCCCAGGTGCCCGGTGACATCGACCACTTCGCCGATAAAGAACAATCCTCGCACCTTCAGGCTTTCCATGGTTTTGTCCGACAACTCATCGGTATCGACGCCCCCTGCTGTGACCTCCGCTTTCGCATACCCTTCAGTCCCGGCGGGGACGAGAGTCCATTCATGCACGGCGTTTTCCACCTCGGCCAGCGCTTGATTGGTCCATGTTGAGGGTCCGTGCAAATCAAGCCAGCGGGTGGCAAAACGCTTTGGCAGAATTGCCTGGAAAGCGGACCGGGCCGTGGTCGCGTTTCTAACTCTCGCTTCGCGAACGGCAGCCGTGGCAGTGTGATCAGGCGCCAGGTCAACGCGGATCGGCCTACCCTCACTC
>JBAVHJ010000320.1:0-7949 GCA_049685715.1 Terriglobia bacterium
GAGAAGCACCAGCCCGACAGTCCCCATCAGCACCCAGAGTACCTTGCCCACATCTCCCACGGCATCCTGCTTGAGAGGGCGGAGGTTCGGGCCCAGCCGCGCCTCCTCGACCATCTTCATGGAAAACCCGGGGGGAAGAGGGAACTTCTGCAATGTGAGGGGGATCATGCGGGCCACATCGGCGTTCGCCTGCTCCAAGGTAACGCCGGGTCTGAGCCGCGCGATCGCCTGATGGCTGAAATTACCCACGAACACTTCGCTGCGGTCGAGCCGGTAAGCAAGGATCAGGGACGGATGGGAGCGCAAAAACCGGAAGCTCTGAGGCAGAACGCCGATCACCTCGTGAGGCCGTCCCTCGATGACGAGGCCGCGGCCAATCACATTGCGATCGCCCCCGAACTTCCGCTGCCAATATGGATAGGTCAGGATGACCGTTTCCGGTGTGCCGGGAGAATCATCTGCGGCTGTGAACGTCCGGCCGAGCATCGGCTGAACCCGGAGAATAGGGAGAATGCCATCGGTCACCATCAAGGCGTCGACCCGCTCGGGCTCAGCGACACCGGTTACAGTGATCGATTCGTTACGCCACATGCCAATGTCTTCGAAAACCCTGTTCTCTTCACGATAGGTAAGATGGAACGCCGGCCCCTGATTCACCTCACTGAATCCAAGACCAGGTGCCTTGTGCCAAACCCCCACCAGTTTTTCCGGATCCTTGAACGGCAGGGGCTTCAACAGGACCCCATTCACCACGCTAAAAATGGCGCAATTGGCGCCGATCCCTACCGCAAGGGTCAGCACCGCTACAAGAGTGAACATGGGTGTGTGCCCGAGTCGACGCATCACCTGTCGAAGTTTGTTGCCAAAGGACTGCATCATTCACCTCGTCATCTGCCGGAGGCTTTTGCTCCAAAACAACATTACGGGTTAATAACAGAGTAGCCCACATCAATCCGGGTGCCGCAGGTATTGGCTTTTTTCAATGCCTGCGATAAAGGATCGTATTGGATGGCTCCGGATTCCTCAGATGAAAATCATTCACCGAGGCCCCAAAGCGCTTTTTTCGCTTCGGTTCCACACAGCCAACGCCTCTTGTCGTATTGCAACCTAAAGTTCGTATTACGCCGGAGGCAGAAGAAAAGTTCGACATTCTTGAGTTCTTGCCGGGATACATTGATACATTCAGGAGGGTATTAATTTGGGGTTCACTGCAAAGGTGCAGAGGCATGCTTGAGGGCTCTTCTCAAATTCCTGATAAAAGTCTCAATGACCCCCTGATTTCTCAACAGGAAAACCGGCGGCGATCCATGCCGCGGTGCCGCCTACCACGTTGAACAGGTTCTTATAGCCATGCCGTGCGAGGATGCTGGTGGCGGCACTGGACCGGTACCCGCCCTGGCAGATCACCGCGAGAGGCCGAGTCGTATCGAGCGCCAGACCCGTCTCCATGGGTGATATCCTCTCGGACAGATTGGAAAGCGGCACATTAACGGCGCGAGGCACATGCCCACCCTGATACTCTGCAGGACGGCGGACGTCGAGGATTTGCAGTTGCAGTTGTTCTTCAAGGCGGTGACGGAGTTCATCCACGGGAATCTGGGGGATCGTCGCCAGGCGAAATCCTGCCTTGTCCCAAGCGTACACGCCGCCTTCCAGAAACCCTTTGACACTCTCGATCCCCACCCGCGCCAACCGGATGACGGCCTCCTCGACCTTGGCAGGCTCTTCGGCAACCAGGAGCAGCGGTGTTCCGGCAGCGATCAAGCATCCCGCCCAAGAGGCGAACTGGCCGCTCAAACCAATGTGGATCGCGCCGGGAACATGACCCGCTCCAAACGCGGCCTCGTTGCGGAGGTCGAGAATGTAATAGCCCTGCCGAAGCAGGGTGTTTACTTCCGCCGGGGACACGCCCCGGGGGCCCGCTAATTCATCCAGGGGTTCCGCGCCGGTGCGGTTGATTTCAGCATCCCGTGAAAAATAGGCGGGGGCTTCAGGCAGGTCAGTGGTCATCATCGCGACAAACACATCGCGCGACATGGGACGCAGCGCATAATTGAAACGACGCTGCTCACCGAGGGTCGAGAAGGTGTCTTTGGAGATGTTGCGTCCGCACATGGATCCGGCGCCATGAGCCGGATACACTTCGACGGCATCCTCCAGCTTCAGGAGTTTTTCGTGCAGGCTGTCGTACAGCAGTCCGGCCATCTGCGGGGCAGTGTAACCTTTCGATCCCACCAGGTCGGGTCGCCCGACATCGCCGATGAAGAGCGTGTCCCCTGTCAGGACTTTCACCGGCTTGTCGGATACCGCAGTGTCCACGACACAGATGCAGATGCTCTCGGGCGTGTGACCGGGCGTCTCCAAAATTCGCAAGGAGACCTTTCCCACGTATAGTTGATCGCCCTCTTTCACGGGCCGATACGGAAATGCCGCGTCGGCTTTTTCTCCAAAAACAATCTCAGCTCCGGTGCGCGCCGCCAGCTCGCGGTGTCCGCTTACAAAGTCGGCATGCAGGTGAGTTTCGATCACGTATTTGATCTTCAAGCCCTGGGCCGCTGATTCCTGGATGTATTGGTCGACATCCCGTTGAGGATCGACAACCACGGCTTCCCCATCGGATCCAATCAGGTAGGACGCGTGTGCCAAACATCCAAGGTAGAACTGCTTGAAGTACATGGAGGGCCCTCCAGCAAGGATTGCAAATGTGTGGAGAGGCAAATATAAGCGGGGATGAGGGGAAGAAGCAAGGGGATAGGTTATAGGTCATAGGGAATAGGGGATAGGTGGTAGGTGTCTGGTGCCAGGTGTCGGGTGTCGGGTGCATTGGTAGCCCCGGCGGGCGTTTTTCCCGCCGGGGGCACTGGCGCGAATTCGTCGCAAATTAACGCCTTTTTCGAAACTGGCTAGGTAAACAAGAGCAAGAGGCAATGGCTGGGATCAAACTGGATTTCAACAATCATCACTATTCCAAGCAAGAGCCCCCGGCACATTCTTGCGCCGGGGGCTACCAAAGCTGGATGACCCCAAGAATGTACCGTTTGTGTATTACACAGATGTCATCTCCAAGACCCGTTTCACGGCCTCAACGGCGCGGTCGAGGTCGGACCCGTTGGTCTGCCAGTTGCACACCGAGACGCGCATGCACCGTTGGTCACGCCAGGTAGTCCCAGTGAAGAAGGCCTCACCGGATTTGAGAATCTCCACAATGACAGCATCGGTACGGCGGTCATGGTCTGCATTCGTAGCATCGGGCCTGGAATCGAGGAAGCGCACGAGGCCTTGATTGATCGTTGGCTCCCACATGAGTTCGGCGCCATTTAATGCTCCCAGGCGGGTCGCCAGGGTACGGGCGTGACGACAGCATCGCTCCACCAAGTCCGCAATCCCCTGCCTCCCCAGCTCACGAATGGCCGCATAGGTAGCCACCCCCCGCCCCCGCCGCGACCACTCGGGGTTCCAGTCCATAGGGTCGCGTGCGTCCTCGGCATGCGTGAGATAAGCAGCACGATGCGACATGGAGGCACGGTGGGACTTCGTGTCAGCAACGAAAGCATAACCGCAGTCATAGGGCACGTTCAACCACTTGTGCCCGTCGGTGGCCCAGGAGTCCGCCAGTTCGCAACCCTTGAGCCGGTTGCGGTAAGCGGGGCTGGCTGCGGCCCAAAGACCAAAGGCGCCATCCACATGCACCCAGGCGCCGTGGCGATGAGCCATTGGGATAAGCTTATCGAAGGGATCGTAGGCACCGATGTTGATATCCCCGGCCTGAAGAAGGACAATGGTGGATTGATCCGGTTGCGCTTCGAGCACCGGGGCGAGCGTCTCCACTGCCAGGCGGCCTTCGTCATCGACCGGCAAATACACCACGTGGTCTGTACCCAGGCCGAGCAGACGCACGGCGCGTTCGAAGGTTCCATGACGCTGATCGCTGCTCAGGATTCGGATCGACGGGGCGCCCGCCAATCCCTTTCGTTCCACGTCCCAACCGTGCCTCGCAAGAAGGGAATGCCGCGCAGCGGCGAGGCACGTGACATGCGCCATTTGACATCCAGTGACTAATGCGAAGCTGGCCCTCGGCGGCAGCCCGAGCAGATCCTTCAGCCATTCTCCGCAGATCTCCTCAATGACCGCTTCGGCAGGACTGCTGGCATACAAGGTGGCATTTTGGTCCCAGGCCGAAGTGAGCCAGTCGGCAGCGAGCGCGGCAGGCGTTGACCCGCCAATCACCCAGGCAAAAAAACGCCCGCCCGCGTTTCCCACGAGGCCTCCCGCTACATCGGCCACCAGTTCATCAATGACCCTGGAGGCACAGATTCCCTCCTCGGCCAAAGGATGTGCGAGGCGAGATCGCAATGCTGCAAGGGTCGCGGTGGGCGAAACGGAAGTGTGCTTCAGGCTTTCCAGATAGGTGAGAGCGTGTTCGACGGCGCGCTCCAGCGCGGTTCGATAACATGAAGTGGATTCCATCAAATTTCTCCGATCTCAGGCATAACACCTTGTTGTGGTCAAGGATTATAGATTGAAAGAAATTTGAGAACTATCCGTTTCGTGCGGTCAAAGTCAGGTGGCAGGTGTCAGGTGTCGGGTGCTAGGGAATAGGTCATAGGTAATAAGTGCCATGAGGTCGTTCACAGATTTTAGTGCCATGACCTCGTGCACAGGTCTTTGAAAAACAAATTCAATTGTCACGCCCGTAGCATGTTGACTCATCATCGAACCCTTTTACAGATGGGAGGCTGAGCAAACAAACCCTATCCAGTAAGGTAAGCCTAAAGGGCGAACTCTTAGCTGGTCTGCTCCATTCACTCTTCAGACTCCTTCCGAAGATCATTGCAGATTGAATCTGTTGAAATCTGTGCACAACGTCATGGCACTTCCTGGTGTAACCAAGGTCATGGCACTTGAGAAATAGATGATAGGAATGCGGGCAGAGATCTCGTCGTAAACAGTAAGTCTAATCGGGGAGGTCAGGCTGGGGGAAGGCCCCTCGCGGATGGGTGTTTCTTACCTCGATGATACAACCATACGACAACGCCGATCATGCCGAGCCACCCCAGCGCGCGAACCACAGCGGCAATTTGGGTGTCGTGCGTGAGGACGCCCATCCGGTCGAACAAGATGAACCAGTCGTGCCCAACGTCATCGGCGTTTCCAACTGTCACCAGAGGAAGCTCCATCTTTCGGGCATCGGCCATGTAAGTTGCGATCTGAAGAAAGTTTTCAAAAAAGAAAAATGAGGCGAAGGCAGTCCCCAAAAGGTGACGCTGAAAGAGGAAATAGGCCGCAATGGCCAGAGGCACTCCCAGCTGAAGAATCGTTCCGCCAGCCACGCCCATCATCTGACCCAGCCAGCCGAACAGCAGGTGACCCCCTTCGTGAATAGGTAAAAATACGAGATCAATGAAAAGGCCGTCCCCGTGCTTCAAATAGGCATACACCAGAAAGAGGGCATAGAACGCGAGCCATCCAAGAAGGGCGGGCCGGGAAACCGGCTTCCAGTCTTCTTGAAGCGCATCAAGGGACTCAAATTCCATAAACTCCAACCTGCCGGCAAGCGTCGCTCAGCCGGAGCGCAATTTGATCCGGAGAATCTCGCCCGGGCGCCATAGTCGCATGCGCGGTCCCCAAGTCCCGGTACCACGGCAAACGATGACTGCCATGTCGCCTACTTGGTATCTCCCCTCCAACAGCGGATACCTGAGACGGACGAGGTAGCCGAACGGCCAGATCTGCCCGGCGTGGGTGTGCCCGCAGAGCATCAGGCCCGCCCCGGCTCCTGCCGCAGCCTCGGCCTGCCAAGGAGTATGCGATAGAAAGATGGTGGCACCTGGTGGCCGACCCGCAAGAGCCTGCCCGATGGGGTCTCCACTTTGCCCGGACCGGCGGCGGCGTGTGAGGTCGTCAACTCCTGCCAAAACCAGGCCCGGACGCAATTCCACCCAGCAGTTATTCAACACTTCAATACCGGACTTTTCAAGCATATGAAGATTGTCCGTGCGTCGTCCGAAGGACTCATGGTTGCCGTTGACCGCCCAGACGCCCAGCGGAGCAGAGATGCGTCGCAAGAGTGAAAGCATCCCTTCCTCCGGCCGACCGTGTCCTTCGAGAATATCGCCAAGCAGGACCACGAGGTCGGGTCGTTGTGACTGGATCTGGGTGACGCGCGCCTCTAACCATCGTTCGCCAAGCAACTCGCCGAGGTGCAGGTCCGAGACGGCAACGAGTACCATGCCATCACTCTCTCGAGGCAAACCGGTGAGGCGCACCTCATAGTCCTGCATGACGGGAGGTCGCAATCCCTGAACCAGCGCGATCACGGAGAGAATGGCGCCGACGATCAGGGCCCAACCTCTTAGCGATGGTGCCTGCCTGGGCATGAGGAAGCCGAACCCGGTGAAGATGTCCACTGCAAGGAGGCAAACGGACGACAAAAACAAAACCGCCAACCACGTCATGCCAATAAAACCGAGCGTTTCCGCGAGGGTCCCTCCGATCGAGCGCTCGAAGAAGTGGCTGAGCAGAAAACTCACCCATAGGATCAAACCCGTGACGACGAGGAGCTTTCCAGAAAAACGGTGAGCGATCAGCGGCACCGAGGCAGCGCGCCAGAAGACGTAAAGCTGAAGCGCGGTAAAAGCAATAAGAAGAAAAGTTCCGAACACCAAGCCCCCAGGAATCCCATTAATCCTTCCTTAGATTTTGCATGGATCGAGTGGCAATAGCAAGCGCGGGGGAGAGATGGGTAATAGGTGATAGGTAGCAGATAATAGGCGATAGGTCTTAGCAGGAGAAAATGGGCGGTAGTGGCAGCCGTTGATCCTGTCAATACGAATCAAGATCCGCTCTGATGACCCCGGGTCCCTTGATTCTTTCACGATCCCTTTTCAGGGGATTTATTGAGTATGGCAGCCGACACAGTTTGTGTCCTCGGGTAACGTTCCTTTATCGAGAAATTCCTGCGCTTGTTTATCCCGGCCGGAGCCTGCCGCATCCTCCGCTGTCCGCGTAAAGTAGGATCTCGCTTTTTCGGGATTCCCCAGACGATGCCACCCTTCCGCCAAGCCAAACAAGAGTTCGCCCCGACTATGCAGGGGGAGTTGAAGGAAAATCGGGCCTTGGATTTCTAACGCCTTTTCATAATCGTCGACCCCTTTTTTGAGCATGGCCTTCGCCGCCTCGAGATCTCGAACATAGCGCGAGCTGCTGAGAAGTACAGCCCCTCTCGGGATCAGGACTTCAACGCTTCCAGGGAGGAGAGCGACCGCGTCATCCATCTCTTTCAATCCACGCCCCCGCATTGCAAGGCCTTGCTTGAAATCCCCTTTTCGAAAAACCTGGCCGCTCAGAAAAACGAGGCCTGCTCCATGCCATACCATTGCTTCCGAGTGTTTGGGGTTCTTTGCCAATTCGTCCTCACATAGTTTCATTCCACGATCCAAGGACGCTTGGTCTCCCGCATAACCGGAAAAGAACAGCTCGCGCACCTGGTTGTCGAAACGCATGCGCTCTTGTGGATGCGATCCTTCTCGTGCCGGGGCACGGGCACCCTCCTGTCCCCCAGCCCGCCCGGCCAGGGCGGGAGACATGAGCATTGCCGTAAAAACAAACATGAAGGCGACCGAAACCCCCGTCGTTGTGACGTCGAACCAAATGCTCCTCGCTTTGTTTTCAGTGGGACTCCCCACCTGCGTTGTGTGATCAATCTGGCTCATCACTTCCCTCCTGAAAGTATCTGTGACTGTACAAGGGGACTTTGCTTCCGTAGTTTTAAGAAGTTCTCTGCGGCTCCTCACCCACCCTTTTTCCCATTTCTGATAATTACGAATGGTGTTAAGAGTTATTTCATGAGGTGCAGCATGTTTTTGTGGGGACGAGGGGGAGCGATCGGCGCCCGATCAGAGTGAGGGCTTCGGAACCGCGCAACAGGTCAGGGGTCAATGGTTCTTATC
>JBAVHJ010000321.1:0-1703 GCA_049685715.1 Terriglobia bacterium
CCACATAGTGCCGGGTCGCTGCGTGGTTCAGCGCCGCGGGATCCCCCGCCAGTGTCAGCGGGCCCGTCATCGTGTCCCCAGCCTTCGACACATAGCTTCCCGCACCGACGTTCGCCACCGCCCCATCCACATATGCTTTGTTGACCGCATCGTTGGCCCCGCCCGGCGCTGGAACCGCCGGCGGCGCCGCGAACTGCTTCGCCCCATGGATCACCTCCGCGCCCGCCACGTGCACCACCGCCGCGTCCACCGCCCGGTTGGCGACCGCCGCATCCACGTACTGCTTCGACACCAGCCCGTTCGCGAGTCCAGTCCCCGGTGTCGTCCGTACCGCCGCGATCGTGGTCGGCGAACTCGTCGGCACCGACCAGTATTCCGTCCGCACCGTTTTGTCGTCCAACTGGAACACCACCGTGTAATACGTCCCGGACGGAATCGCGCCGGCGTTCGGAACCAGGCCCGTGGAGAATGCTCCCCCCACTCCGATCGCCACGCTCTTGCTTCCAGCCGCGACTGCATCCCCCTCCGGCGTCACAAACGCCGGCCAGGATATCAGCGCCGTACCCGCCGCCGCTGTCCCATCCGCCCGATACACCGTGTCACTGATCGTCGTCAGCGCCGGCCCCGCTGCCCACAAGGTGGCCTGCGCCATCAGCGCCGCCACCCCCAGTAGCATCGCCATCCGCCGGAGCGAAGCGAAGTACCGACGCGTTTCCACTGTCATCCTGAGCGAAGCGAAGGACCTATGCATTTTCCCTCTCCCTTTTCATAAGCTCACTTGGCCCCAACAACGGCCAATAAAAAACCCGCTCCTCCGAGCGGCGCCCCTTCCGCATCTCTCCCCCTCAACTCTGGATCGATTGTTATCCTGAGCGACGCGATGAATCTGCTTTCCCCTCAGCGCGCTCAGCCCACTCTATGGCGAAAGGGTTTTACCTCTGCCATCGCCTCTCACTTCTGCAATCGGACTTCTGACTTGTTCAATCCCAGATATCGGCGCACGCTCTCCACATACACGTCCGCAAAATCTACCACTGGCCGTCTTGTCTCGATCAATACCATCGCCGCATCCAGATCCCATCCCGTCGCACCCAGCACGGCCAGCGTCATCATCGGTGCCCGATGCACTCCCGCCGCGCAATGGATATACACCCGCGACTCGGAATCGTTCAGCGCCTCGAGCGCAAACTCCACTCCTCGGTCCAGCAGTTCGTGCGACTTCGGCTGAAAATCGTCATCCGTCGGATTCCACAGCACCCGGACCCCGTAGGGGGCAGCTAGCGGCGTGTCATCGAACTCAATCTGCATGTCGATCACATGGGTAACGCCCGCCTGGGCGAGCTCAATCATGTTTCTCTCGTTCCAGATCCCGCCTCCCAGCGCGATCCGGTCCGTCACCCACGTCATGTCCATGAAAAGCGTCCCGTTCGCCTTCGTGCTCCTGCGGAGATTTTTCCCTCCGTCAGCACCGAAAGGTCTTCACTTCTGCAATCTGCCTTCTTACCTCTGCCTTTACTCTGATTCTACGTCACCCTCCTCATCTTCCCCATGACGTGGAATATCCCCGGACAGCCCCATCCGTTCGAGCAGCGTTTTCGCCAGCGAGTCCTCTTCTCCGTCGTCGGGGAGCCCAGGCGCCGGAAATAGCCCCGCCACTTCCCACAGGTACTTCAGCGTTGTGACGCTCCCACCCTCTTTGACGG
>JBAVHJ010000322.1:0-2611 GCA_049685715.1 Terriglobia bacterium
GGAGGTTGCAATGCGACGAATTTCTATCTTTTTTTTTGCGGTTCTGTTTTTGAGCGCTGCGCTGCTCTTCGCTCAGACACCGAATACCCAGAATGACAAACCCAAGACGACTCCTCAAAAAGAACAGGCCACAAACCCAGACAAGCCTGCTTCCGCCGGTGGGGATTTTCGGGAGGCCGGAAAACAGATCACGACGGAGTATGGCAAAGGTGGAGAAGCGATGGGCCATGGAGGAAAAGAACTGGGGCAGGAGACCGCGCACGGCGAACCGGTGAAGGGCGCATCCGGCTTTGGCAAGGGAGTGGGATCTTTTGGAAAGCACGTGGGGATCGGAACGGGAAAGGCTGCCAAAGACGTGGCTAAGGGAACGGCGCGAGGTGCTCGAAGTGTAGCCTCGGCCTTCGGAAAAATACTCTAAGTCGAACGCAGGATTAAATTGAAGGGGAGACTGCCAGCAGGAAGTAACTGTACCGCCCGACCGGGGAGGCGTGTTCCACCCGCCACCCGTGGGATTCGAGGAATTCTTTGACCCCTGCCGGAGGAATCCGATGTTCCAATGGAGGCCCGGGTGGACGATTCACGTCCGGCCGCCAATCGAGGATGGCGATGCGGCCTCCTTTATGGAGGAGGCGGTTCGCCTCCCGGAGCGCTCCCTCGAGATCATCGAGTTCATGCCATAGGTTGGCCATCAACAACAAGTCCACCTGCGCTGGGGGGAGGCGAGTGTTCGTTGCCTCCCCTTCAAATAATTCGATGTTCTGAGGTGCCCCCGCGGATTCGATTTTCTGTTTGAGCCGGGCAATCATTTCCGGCTCGACGTCCACGGCGAACACCTGGCCGGATGGCCCGATCTCCCGTGCGATGGGAAGGGCAAAGTACCCGGTGCCTGCACCAATGTCGGCAATCCTCATGCCGGGTCTCAGGGGAAGCAATGCCAGGACGTCACCGGGGGGAAGCCAGAGAAGTCGTTCCGGATCTTCAAGACGATGCGCTTCGGTGGGTTTGAATCGACGACTGTTACTCATCGCCTCATTGCTCCCGGTTCATGAATCCAAACCTTCGCGGAATATTCCAAAGCAGCCTGACCGCCCCTCTTCATTTCCAAGAGCATATTCTATTCAGTTCCGGCGGGAGCACGAGTGCTCGTCCCTTCTTGAACCGCAAGTCATGTCTTATTTCCAATCCACCAGCACCCTCTGGCGGGTTCCGCGTGTGTCGATCGAAACGTAGCCCTGAGTGGCACCAAACTTGAAGAGCTCGTAGGTCAGTCTCACATCGTCCCGGCAATAGCTTGTTAATTTCTCCATCTCGCCGGCCCGGAACCATTCGATGGCCTGTAACCCCTGCCCGCTTTTGCGCGCCCCCAGGGTGGCATGGACCACACTGTCCAGTTTGACACGAAACCCTAATTTCTTTTCAAGCTCACGCATCAAGTCCAGCGTGGGCAGGGTCCCGAGCTTCTTCTTTGTATACGGCTGAAGGACCGCGTAATCGAAGCCCAGAAGGTTATAGCCGACCACCCGGTCTGCCGTGAAGAGGTGGTCGACAAGTTGGGACGCCTCGGATTCGTTATAAACAAAATACTGATCCAGAGGCTCATCGTAAAGGACCGCGACCGAGATGCGAAGCTTGTCGAGGTTATGGCGCCCGCCCACATCATCAAAAGAGTTTTGTGTCTCCACGTCAAAGCAAACCAAGTGTCGGGATGCCTCTTCGGGACGTGGATCCGGGGACTGACCTTCTTGCGGCCCGGGGTCATCGAGACCTGGCGGCGGGACGTCTCTCCGGTCTTGTTGTTGGATCAATACCGCCTCGATGTGTTTACACGTCCCAAGGCCCGCGCTTAGAAAATCGTGGCACTCGCAGGATTTCAAATTCATGTCGCGATCGATCACTATTTGATAGGCACGGCCACTGGCCCCTTTGACCAGGAACTTTTGGACCACGGTGCTGTGCACCCGGGCCACTGAAAAGGTCTCCTCTTGGGCGCGCCGGCGCCTCTTTTCGATCTCCTCTTCACGATTCTTCAACTTCGGCCCCCCGTGCTCTGACTGGAGCAAACCTTGACTCCCCACTGGCAGTGCGTTAACATTAAGAATTTATTATCTCACGTTCGGGCTGTCTGTAACACTGAGTCCATGTCAATTGAACAAATCACAGTTCACGGCGCCAGACAACACAACCTGAAGAACATTGACGTCACCATTCCGCGCCACACTTTCACGGTGATTACGGGCCTGAGCGGATCGGGCAAATCGTCGTTGGCATTCGACACGATTTATGCCGAGGGGCAGCGCCGCTACGTGGAATCACTGTCTACCTACGCGCGGCAATTCCTGGACCAGATGGAGCGGCCCGACGTCGATTCGATTGAGGGGCTCTCCCCTTCCATTTCCATCGAGCAAAAGACCTCTTCCCGGTCGCCCCGGTCGACCGTGGGCACCATTACTGAAATTTACGACTATCTTCGTGTGCTCTATGCAACCATCGGAGCACCTCATTGTCCCCAGTGTGGACGGAAGATTTCACGCCAATCCAGTGAACAGATTGTCACCACCATCCTGTCCCGTCCGCCCGACGAGCGCGTCATGATCCTGGCCCCGATTGTACG
>JBAVHJ010000323.1:0-5079 GCA_049685715.1 Terriglobia bacterium
CATCTTGCCGCCGCTTCACTATGTTCCGGCCTGAGCTGCCACAACAAATTAATGGCCGGGAAAGAGAACCCCTTGGCCAGCCCGGCCTCGGCAATCTCCAGGGACCGCCGCGGATCTTGCTGGGCAATCTGAATGGCCAGGCTGCCCTCTAACTCAAGTTCGCCGTCCGTTTGCAGATAGAAGAATCTTGGTTGGGTGATGGAAGGCATTCGTGTCGCCCGCAAGAAATCGAGAGCCAGCTCGGCATCGTGCCCGGAAATCAGAGACAAGACTTCTCGTCGCATTTGAAGAAAGCGATTATACCGGTTCCCGAACTGGGGGTCGTCGTTGTTCAGACCCCCAATGAGGTTAATGAAATCATTCCTGACTTGAGCAAACAAAATGCGCGACCTGGCCGAGTCGCGGTCCCACATCAGATCAGCGACCGCAGCCTGAAAGCGGATTCGATTTTCGGGAGCCCGGAGCTGCCGGACTTCGACAGCCACCTCATTCAACAACCCGCCCGCTTTCTTTAGAAGGTTCTTCTGGGCGGGCTCCGCTTCTCCGGAACCGGTTTTTTCCTGAACGGACAGGGTTTGGCTCATCGTGCAATCCATGGATGAAAGGAGAAGAGCCACGAAGGCGAGGATTCGACAGAAAGTCATGTTCTTTTCTCCAGGGAAGAGGTTTTGGACCCTAGCCGAGATTGCTTAATCTCATTGATGGAGGAAATCCGATTGGGGTTGTACCCTGGTCCACCGTGCTGAAGTCCCGGAAACGTTCATGAGATTGGACGCGCTGGAGGGATCTTTTGTTCCCTCTTTGTCTAAATGAACCCGTCGAATCACTCTTTGAGGAGACTTTCAGACGCTGCGGCCGGTCAGCATCGATTACGCCAAGCCTGGACCGGCGATGGGTTCGGGCGGGTTAAAATCCCTGTCGGAGTGATGGTGAACCCCAATTGCCCGCTTGAGCCGATGCTGATAAACTGCAGGACGCAAAGCCCGTGACTATTCGCATTTTCTTTCAGAGCGAGTCCCTGATAGGACGAGTTTATTTTCAATCTGTTAAATGAGCATCACGACGTCGGACTTCGAGGGCGCCGGGACTTAGATGAGATGAGCATGATTGAATCCTCAATTCAGAGGGCGGCACCTAAGCCATCCGATATAGCTGTTCAATTTGCAGCGGTGTCTTTATACGCCTCGTCGGGAAAAACGCTCGTGGAAGGATTGAACTTTGGTGTGAAACGGGGCGAGACGCTTGTTCTGCTGGGTCGGAGTGGGTCAGGGAAGACAACGACGCTCAAACTGATCAATCGTCTGCTGGAGCCCACGGCGGGTGAGGTGTTTGTGGCCGACGTCGCTACCACCGATTGGGATGCGATTCGACTCCGTCGATCGATAGGCTATGTCATCCAGGAAATCGGACTGTTTCCTCATTTTACGGTGGAGAGGAATATCGGATTGGTGCCCCAGTTGGAACAATGGCCGACAGGGCAAATTCATGCCCGGGTACAACAGCTTCTGGAGATGGTTGGACTGGCTCCCGATCAGTTCGCTCAGCGATTTCCGCAGGAACTTTCGGGAGGCCAGCGCCAGCGGGTCGGGGTAGCCCGCGCCCTCGCAGCCGATCCGCCCATTCTTCTAATGGATGAACCTTTTGGAGCCCTGGATCCCATCACGCGCGGTGAATTGCAGCGGGAGTTTGCAGACTTGGCCGTGAGGCTCCACAAAACGATCGTGTTTGTGACCCATGATGTCCGCGAGGCGTTGCTGCTGGGTTCAAGGATCGGGCTGTTCAAGGACGGCCACCTCATTGAAATACAGTCGCCGGCGGAATTTACACACTCCTCGGTCCCCGAGGTCAGGGCCTTCATGGATTCGTTAGGACAGAAGCCGGGCAAGTGATTTCGGCTTGTGGAACTTAGTCCCCGCGTTCTCTGATGCGCAGGTTCGAGTCTCCAGTCCGCAATCCGCATTCCGAAATCTTCAATGGGTTATCCGATGCGATTAATTGATTTCTTCATCCGCAACCACGCTGAGGTACTCCCCCTGCTGTTACAGCACATCTTTCTGGTGGCGGCTGGAACGGGGGCGGGCATCTTCATCGGGATCCCCGTGGGCATTCTTCTGACTAGAAAACCAGCGTTAAGCAAGCCGGTTTTAGGCTTGGCCAATGTTCTGCAGACAATCCCCAGCCTGGCGCTGTTTGGTTTCTTAATCCCGTTGCTCGGGTCTCACGGCATCGGGCGGGTCCCCGCCGTTATTGCCCTGTTTCTCTATTCGCTCCTCCCCATCATCCAGAACACCTTTACCGGCATCCAGGGGGTTGAACCCGCAGTGCGGGAGGCGGCGCGAGGGATGGGGATGACGGATTGGCAAATCCTGACGCTTGTCGATCTCCCCCTTTCGCTCAGCGTGATTCTTGCCGGCATTCGCGTCGCTACAGTCATCTCCGTGGGAACAGCCACGATAGCGGCGGCGATTGGGGCAGGCGGTCTCGGGACTTATATCTTCCGGGGCCTCCGAATGAACGACAACCAGCTTGTTCTGGCGGGGGCTATCCCGGCAGCTTTGATGGCGCTCGCAGCCGATTTCATGCTCGGCCGAGTTGAGGGTATGCTGAAATCCCGACAAAGCTCGAGCGGAAATGCCGTCCGGAGATGGGTGCCTGCCATGGTCTTGTTGGTCCTCCTCCTGATCGGATTTCTGATTGTGAGCAGTACGACTCGGACGACATCGATCCACCACATCGTGGTCGGGTCAAAGGATTTTACAGAGCAGGTGATCCTTGGGGAACTGGTTGCCCGACAGATCGAACGTCAGACGGGATTCGATGTGGAACGGAAATTTGAACTGGGGGGCGACCTTTGCCACCGGGCGCTTCTGGCGGGGGAGATTGACCTCTATGTCGAATACACGGGCACGGCATTTACGGCCATCCTTAAGCATCGGCCCATCGCTGATCCAAACTTGGTATACGCCCAGGTGAAGCGCGAATACGCAGAGAAGTTTGATCTCGTATGGCTTGCGCCCCTGGGGTTCAACAACACTTTCGCCATTTTGGTGCGTGGTGATGAAGCCCGACGACTCAACTTGAAAAGTATTTCCGATGCCTCGCTGCATACACCCCGTTGGCGAGCCGGATTCGGGCAGGACTTCATGTCGCGGCCGGATGGTTTTCCAGGGTTTGCCAAGGCGTACGGGTTAAGGTTTGTTGAACCGCCGCGTGAGATGGATCTTGCTCTTACCTATCGCGCACTGGCTGACCGCCAGGTGGATCTCATCGCCGGAAACTCCACGGATGGGATGATCGAACCCCTTGGCTTGGTGGTGCTTCAGGATGATCGCCACTATTTTCCTCCCTACGAAGCGGCCCCCGTCATTCGGAAGGCCGTCGCTCAAGAGTACCCTCAGGTCGTGGACGCCTTGAATGCACTTGGCGGCAGAATTTCAGATCTTGAAATGCGCCGACTCAATCATCAGGTGGATGGCGAGCATCGGGATGTAAAGCAGGTGGTGAAGGAGTTCCTGGAAGCGAGATGATAGGAAGTTTTCAATTGTCAGTTTTCAGTTGTCAGTGGCGAGCGGTCAGCAGTCAAGTTTGCCCGTTATTCTTCTCGGCATGACCTTTACGCCGGAAAAGCTCCTCCGGCCAATATTCACAGAAACCGGAAGATTACACAACTCATTGACTTCTCTACCCACTGGCAACTGACAACTGAGAACTGAGAACTGCCAACTGCCTTCCTCTTTTCTGCTTGCTATCGTGCTTACACCTCGGCATGATGAGGGGCAAAGAAAAAATTGTGCATTTTCAATCAGCGAAGTTGGACAATCCCATGAGCGCTGCCGCAAGCACCTTGAATGTTCGCCGGAGACTCTTAGTTCGTTTGGCGGAAGCGCGTGCCCAAACCGATGAGTTGTTCCGTCTGGTGCGTCCTGACGCACTTTTTGAGCGGTCGATTCCAGAGCGGCATCGGATCATCTTTTACATCGGGCATCTTGAAGCCTTTGACTGGAACCTGGTCGGCCGGCACGCTTTGGGCTTGGGCTCGCTCCACAAGGAGCTTGATCACCTTTTTGCCTTTGGGATTGACCCCGTTGATGGGAGATTGCCTGCGGACCAGCCTTCTGACTGGCCGTCCGAAAAAGAAGTCCGGAAATACAGTCAGCAGGTGCGTGGACAGGTCGACGACGCGCTCCATCGTGCTTCCTTTGAGGATCCGAGTATCCCTCTGCTCCACGAAGGTTATCTCCTGCACGTTGCGATCGAGCATCGGCTTATGCATGCCGAAACACTGACTTATATGTTGCACCAATTGTCTCTCGACCAGAAGCTTATCCCGCCCATGAGAAGAAATATCGAGAGGCTCGCCACCCGGGGTGGGACAGTTGAGATCCCCGAAGGCATGGCCACTCTGGGAAGGTGTCCGGCCGAGCATCTGCCGTTCGGATGGGATAATGAGTTTCAACCGCATACAGTCCATGTGCCAGGGTTTCTCATCGATGTGCACAACGTGACAAACGCCGAATTTCTGGAATTCATTCGGTGTGGGGCTTACGACGATCACGTTTTTTGGGATCCGGCCGACTGGAAATGGAAGATGTCCGGGGGAATCCAACACCCCACCTTCTGGAAGAAGACACGCGACGGCTGGAATTACCGCACCATGTTTGCCGAGGTTCCGCTACCCCCGCAATGGCCGGTTTACGTGAGTCATGCCGAGGCGTCCGCCTACGCGCGCTGGAAGGGGAGATCTCTTCCCACGGAGGCACAGTGGCACCGGGCTGCTGTGGGAACCCCAAGGGGTCCGGAGCGACTCTATCCCTGGGGGAGCGCTCTCCCCACTTCAGAGCATGGAAACTTCAATTTCATGAGTTGGGATCCCGCCCCCGTGGGAGCATATCGCAAAGGTAACAGCGCTTTTGGGGTGGTCGATCTCCTGGGGAACGGCTGGGAATGGACGGCCACTTTATTTGAACCATATCCGGGATTTGAACGGTTCTCATTTTATCCGAGCTATTCTGCAGACTTCTTTGATGGCAAGCATTTTGTCCTGAAGGGTGCTTCTGCGCGCACCGCCGCGTGCATGGT
>JBAVHJ010000324.1:0-4928 GCA_049685715.1 Terriglobia bacterium
ATCCAAAGCCGGCCAGAATCATGACGAGCACCAGGATCGAAGTCGATCGGATCGCGCCTGAAGGCAAGCGACGGAAAGCTGTTTCGAGAATCGGAGGTCCCTTCTCAAAGGCCGGCTCCAGGATCCGCCTTCGAATAAAAGCGAAGAGTTGAGAGCGCTTGACGAACTTCAGGATCCACGAACTGCCCGCCACGTCTGAACCGCCTGCTGTCATCTCGTATCGAAATCGCTTTGACCACTCGAGCAGGGGAGACCAAAGGACGAAATGAAGCAAGGTGACGACGGTGACCAGGGTCAATAATCCGAAGAGGAAGTTTGATGTCCGGCCCCGGTCGAGGGACTGCTGCAAATAGCTCCCCAGGCCCGGTAGCGTGTAATTGGCATTTCCAATGGCGATGATTTCACTGGCAATCAGGAAGAACCATCCAGCCGCCCAGGACAGCATGGAATTATAGGAAAGTTTTGGCACGCAGGAAGGGAGCAGCAGACGGATCCACCGATGGATCCCCGCGAGGCGAAATTGACCACTGGCCAGCAGCAGATCCTCCGGAATGGTCGTCAGCGACTCATAAGCCGCAAACGCCATGTTCCAGGCCTGCGATGTGAAAATCAGGAAGACCGCGGCTGCTTCAGCCCCGATGGCATTACCGTGCGCCAACCGGATGAAGAAATAGACGGCTGCAGGGAAGAAGCCGAGAATTGGAACGGACTGCAAGATATCGAGCGCCGGCAGGATAACCTTTCTGGCCCGCATCGAGGTCGATGCCATATAACCCGCCCAGATCGCAAACCCAAGCGAAAGGAGGTAGGCGACAATCATACGCAACAGGGAATACAACGCGTAGAGGGGCAGAAGAGCCAGCGACAGATTCAACTGCGATTGAGTTCGCGGATAGATGCTGGGCTTTTCCGCAAAAATGAAGACAAGGGAAACTGCCACGGCCAGCAGCAGAACCAAATCAACCCAGGTAAACTTGGTGATTTTCATGGTCCAGTTCGTTTCGCCGGGAACCGCCTGGAGGCGCCGGCATGACCCCGTTTCTTTTACCCGCATACTTCGGCGAAACCCCTGGGCGTGTTGGTCTTTTGAAGACTACCTCTTCCTCCGACCGAAGACCCGCCGGAAGATTCGATCCACGTTTTTCAAGGAGACCTGAAGATCAAAGGCGCCACCGATTTCTGCCGGTGAGAGATGTTTTCGAATGTCCAAGTCGGAGAGGACTACCGATTTGAAATTCAGAGACTCGTCCTCCCACACTTTCATCGCATTTCGCTGGACCCACTGGTAGGCCCTTTCTCGAGACATTCCCTTTTCCGCGAGTCTCAACAGGAGTTCTCCCGAAAAGATGAGGCCGCGAGTCATCTCCAGGTTCTGTTTCATGCGTTCGGGGTAGACAAACATACGGTCAATGACCGATGTGGTCTTTGCCAGGAGGTAGTCCAGCAGCACCGTTGAATCCGGAAGGATGACACGCTCGACCGAGGAGTGAGAAATGTCACGTTCATGCCAGAGCGCCACATTTTCCATGGCGGCCAGCGCATGAGCTCGCACCACACGGGCCAGGCCACAGATTTGTTCACACACCACCGGATTCCGTTTATGCGGCATCGCCGAGGATCCTTTTTGTCCCTTGGCAAAATATTCCTCCACTTCCCGGACCTCGGTTCGCTGGAGGTTGCGTATTTCAAGGGCAAACTTTTCGAGCGACGATGCGATCACGGCCAGCGTGCTGACATAAAAAGCGTAGCGATCCCGCTGAATGATCTGGGAAGAGACGGGGGCTACCTTCAAACCCAGTCTCCGGCACACGGCCTCTTCGATGGAGGGGTCCAGATGGGCCGAGGTTCCCACCGCTCCGGAAATCTTCCCGACAGCCATCTGTTGTTGCGCGAGCTCAAATCGCTCCGCCTGGCGGCGTATTTCATCAAACCAGAGGGCCAGCTTCAATCCGAAGGTTGTGGGTTCGGCATGAATCCCATGGGTCCGTCCCACCATGGGAGTGTGCTTGAACTCGAAGGCGCGGCGTTTCAGGACCGCCATCAACTCATGAAGATCCGCGGCCAGGATTCGCGAAGCCCCCTGGACCCGGAGCGCAGTCGCGGTATCCACGACATCCGAGGAAGTCAGGCCATAATGCAGATAGCGGGCCGGCGGGCCGACGTGTTCCGCCACTGCTGTCGTGAAAGCGATGACATCGTGCTTGACCTCGGCCTCAATGGCATTGATGCGCGAGACCTCAAAGCGGGCCTTGCGGCGAATCGCCCGGGCCGCCCCCTTCGGGATCAATCCCCGTGCGGCTTCAACCTCGGCCACTGCAATTTCTACATCCAACCATTTTTGAAATTTGTTCTCTTCCGTCCAGATGCGCCCCATTTCGGGGCGCGTATAGCGCGCGATCAAGGGGCGCCTCCGCGCGGATCGCCATCCGCTCTTGTAAGGTAAAGGATCTCCCGGTTCCAGGCCAACGGCCTAATTCGGCGGTGTTCTCCTCGAGCACCGCCCCGTCGCCAGATACTAGCATTACAAAAAACAATTGGGAAAAGGAAATTGTCGAGTGGAAGGCGGTGGAAAGGCCTTAGAATCGAATCAGGGGAGAAGGTTCACTCTGTGAGGTCAGTTGAATGGTTTGCGTGGAAAGACCGCGCTTCTCAAAGGCCTGGGTGATGGACATTCGAACGATATCCGGATGATTGTTTTTTTGGCTGATGTGGGCCAACAACACGTGGGCGGCCATGCCGTCATAGTCTTCCTCAAAAAATCGCGCGGTGGCATCATTGGACAAGTGCCCGTGCCGGCTCATGACCCGCTGCTTTACAAACCATGGATACGGTCCCACCTTGAGCATGTCCAGATCGTGGTTCGCTTCAAAGATCAGACAATCACTCCCCGCCACCCGCTGCTTGACCAGTTCCGGGATGTAACCCAGATCGGTGACTACACTGGCCCGGATGCCCGCGGACTCAAACCGGAACGCCAGCGGCTCAACGGAATCATGCGGGATCGAAAAAGGATGAACCTCGACGTCGCCGATGACAAATGAACTGCCGGCCTGGATGAATTCAAAAGGGTACTTTTCCGCATTGATCCGCATCGCCTCGAGCGCCGCCCGGGCTATATAGACCGGGATGCTTAAATTCTTGGTCAGGGTTTCGACGCCATGGATGTGGTCGGAATGCTCGTGCGAGATGACAATGGCCTGGATGGATTCAAGGGGGACGTTGATGGCCGCCAATCGTCGCGCGGTTTCCTTCATGCTGAATCCGGCATCGACCAGCAATCGAGTCTTGGGGGTGCCCAGAAATGTACAGTTGCCCCCACTGCCGCTTCCGAGTACACAAATCTCGACGCTCATAGGGTTCCGCCGGGCTTAACTCGCCAGCTCATCCCGCTGGATTTGGATTCCGTTCAGTTTGCCGACCAAAGAGAGGGCAATCGCCTCCGGTTTGAAGGAATCGCGGGCAACCTCCCGAACCTCGTCTGCGGAGACCCGATCGATGCTTCGCATCATGGCGTTGATTGAGGTGAACGTCCCGAAATAGAGCTCCTGTCTCGCCAGATTGGCCATCCGACTGCCGGTCGATTCCAGTCCCAGCACCAAACCTCCCTTGAGATGCTCTTTCGCCCTCCCCAATTCTTCCGTCGAAACCGGCTTTCTCTTAATTTTCTTCAATTCCTGCAAGATCAGTGCAATCGTCTGTTTCGTCGACTTGGGTGCCGTGGCGGCATAAATGGACAGGCAACCGGTGTCACTGTAGGGATCCAGGTTCGAAAAAACGGTATACGCGAGCCCCCGCCGCTCCCGAATGTTCTGGAAGAGCCGGGAACTCATCCCTCCTCCGAGGATGGTGTTCAGCACATACGTGGCATGCCGTTTCGGGTGCGTGATGGGATAAGACGGAACCCCCAGGCAGAGGTGGACCTGCTCCAGGGAGCGCTTGTTTCGGGCATTGACCAGAGCAAAGCTTCGGGGCGCAGGGCTTTTGGGCGGGACAGGGGAATGGTTGAGTTGACCGAATTTCTGTTCGATCCAGCTCACCAGGCGGGAATGATCCAGGCGCCCGGCGGCCGCGACGATCATGTTTTTTGGAACATAGCACTCTCGAAAATATTTCTCCAATTGCGCGCGCTCGATCCGGGAGATCGTCTTTTCAGTGCCGAGAATAGGCCATCCCAGGGGATGATTCTTCCAGAAGTTTTGGATAAACAGTTCATGGACCAAATCGTCGGGCGTGTCCTCCACCATCTTGATTTCTTCGAGGACAACGCTTCGCTCTTTGTCGATCGCTTTGGGATCGAGGCGGGGATTCAAGACGAGATCGGAGACGAGATCGATGGCAAATTTCAGGTGTTCGTCCAACACCTTGATACTGAAACTGGTACACTCCTTGGCGGTAAAAGCGTCGAGGTTGCCTCCGATGGAATCCACGGCCCTGGCAATTTCTTCCGCGGAACGGCGCCGGGTCCCCTTGAAGAGCATGTGCTCAATAAAATGAGCAATGCCATTTTGTTCCCGTGTCTCGCGTCGGGATCCGCTGCGAAGCCAGATCCCCAGGGATACGGACCGGACGTGCGGGAGCTGCTCCGTGGCAATCGTCAGTCCGTTCTCCAGTATTGTTCTTTTGATTTTTTCCATCGGGCTGAAGTCGACCAGACTGTAACACAGGGGAGCGGAAGATGACAATGGAAAGGCTCGGGCCGAAGCGGACCTTTCCGCGGAACACAGAGGATCTCGCTGTGGCTGTCGAGCTCTGAGTCGCCCGCCCCGCTTGTGACTCTTGAACACGCATGCTAAAATTTTCAAAATGACACCGGAAAAGAAGCTGGAATTGCTCGGGATGGAACCGTCCCGCCTTGAGGATCTGTTTGAAGCCTCGGGCCTCGAACGCTATCGCGCGCGACAAGTCTTTCATAACCTCTATGGGCGACG
>JBAVHJ010000325.1:0-2221 GCA_049685715.1 Terriglobia bacterium
GATCATGATCAAGGAACCAGTCCAACCATTTTGCCCCTCTCAGCGCAATTCCGGCCGGGACGGAGAGACGCATCCGGGGCTTTCTTCCCGCTAATGCAAAAATCAGTGCATTGAAATCCCGGTGGGATATCTCTTCCCCACCCAGGATAAACACTTCGCCGAAACCTTCTTGCGTTTCAGCCAGGAGTATCCCCCGAATGACATTCTCCACAAAAACGAGGTTCCTTCTCTGGTGGCCGCCCCCGATCACCACATCAATGCCCGAGTGAAGCAATCGGCGAATCTGGGCCGTGATTCGATTCGGATGGTCAGGATGGTCCGGGCCAAACACGATGGTGGGACAGGGCGTAACCAGGGGCAGACCCGACCCAACCAGCTTGTTCATCTCCCGCAGAGAACTCACCCGAGACTGGGCGTAGCAATCCTTCCTTGTCGGCTCACTCAAGCCATCAGCCTCGTTGATGGCTGTGCTGGAAGATGGTCCAAACACCATCGCCGTCGAGACATACACAAACTTTTGCACACGCGCGGCGGCGGCCGCTTGTGCCAGCTTGAGGCTGGCCATTTCATTCACTTGCCGATAATGGTCCGCCGTGGATCCCAAACGAGCCCTGATTGCTGCAAGATGAAATACGACAACCTCCTTGCTGAGATGCGGTAGGTAGGAGCGTGGATCTTCCAAATCTCCCGGAATAATCCGCAGCAAAGGGTCCTTCAAACCCGAAAGAGAATCGGGCCGGCGACACAGAGCCAGCACGTGTCGATTCCGATGAAGTAGAGTCCGGACTAAATGCCGGCCAATAAACCCTGATGCGCCTGTGACAAGAGCAGAAATGTTGCTGCCCTCGCTCTCAGACACGGTTGGATTCCTCCCGGCCTTCTAATTCAATCATGGGACGGGCCAGATCCGAAAACTCTTCGGCGCGGCGAATCAGGCGCATTTTACCATTCAACTCAAGCAAATAGACGGCAGGGGACAAACCCGCATAACGGCTGGATCGAGAAATGGTGTAGGCACCAGCGTCCGCGAGACAGAGAACATCGCCGATGTTCAAGGTTGGCAGACGACGTCTCAAATCGACCACGTCCATCGTGTTCAAAGTGTTGCCCGAGAGGTGATAGTACTTCCGCGAGCGCTTCGTTGCTTCAACGAGCGGAAGGATCCTGCGCCTGAAAAAGAGTACGGATTCTCCCAGATAATTGTGACTTGCATCCAGAAAGGCCCAGTTTTCTTGCAGCGCGCACACGCGAGTCAGGAGAATTCCCGCATTACTCACAATCGATCGGCCCGGCTCCGCTGCCACTCCGGGCAAAGGGTGCAGGTCTGCACCCCGGGCTTCTCGAATGAATTGTCCACAGAGTGCCCGACCAAATTCCTCGAGCGCCTGGGGGGAGTCTGATCCTTCGACCCAGCCTTCAAACCGGTCCCATAATTTAAAAGGTCCAACCCGGCTCAAGGAATGCGATGGGACACCTCCCCCGAAATTAATCTCTTCGGGGACAATCCCAAACCGGCTCTTCATTCTCACACAAAGTCTGACCACCGCCCGCATCAGGCTTTGAAAATGAGCGGTGGATTCCTGTTGTGTGCCGCAATAGAAATTGAGGGCAAAAAATTTCAAGTGCCGGGAGTCGACGATACGCTCCACCGCTGAATCGATCCCGGTTCCCGGAAACCCTAAACGGCGCGACAAAACATTGAGGGGAGAGAGCCGCCCGAGCAGTGAATCATTTCGAACGCGAAGAGAGATACGGACGGGTTTCTCCCGGGACGATGCCACCTTGTCGATGAGTCCCAGGTCCTCAAGCCGGTAAGCGTGAATGAGGCTAATCCCCGCATCCAACACGCTCTCGACTTCATCTTCCACCAGGACCGGCCGCTGAAAAGCGATTTTTTCAGGGGCAAAGCCGCATTCGAGGGCCAGTTGAGTTTCGGCAAGGTGGGAGGTCATTACCTCACTTCCACAATCCGCGAGGATCCTCAGCACCCCTGCTTCGTTGTTGGTCTTAGCACAATAACGGATGGTTGCCCGGCCACCGGATTGTGATAGACCCTTATCCAGTGCCGCGTAATTGGCCCGTAGTTGGGCCTCGCTGAAGAGAAAAAATGGTGTCGGGGCTTCCTCGAGTAGACTCTTCAGGGGCCTCTGATCGATATTTAATGTTCCGTCCCTGTAACTCAGCATAAAATCACGCTTCGTCTCATGACCGCAGGATTCAG
>JBAVHJ010000326.1:0-1978 GCA_049685715.1 Terriglobia bacterium
GAGTGGTGTCGCTGCCGCTGATTATCCGCCGCATCACTTGAAGACCCTCTTAAGTCTCAAACAACTCAATCTGAGCCTGCCTTCCCGGTTTATCGGTACGGTAAATCGTGACCCGGTGAAAACTCCCTTCGGATATCTTCTGCGGTTTCGACTGAGCTCACTGGAAAATGGGAAACGATGGTACCCCGTTGCAGGCGACGTCCGCCTCACCCTTCCTGTAAGTACAATCAACAATCTCCCGGCCCCTTGTCCGTTCCAATACGGTGACATGGTCGAGGCCCTCGCCTCGTTGCGCAAACCAAGAACTTTCCGGAACCCGGGCAGCTTTGACTACGCTGCCCAGTTGAACCGGGAAGGGATCTTCCTGGTTGGAAACATCAAGTCTCAACGGCTTCTCCAAACGAAAGAAAGGGGACAGGGGTCTTTCTGGATTGAAGCGATTTACCGGCTGCGACACCGGCTGGATGCAGAAATTGAGCGAGCCTATACCCGGGGGGATGTGCTGATGTCCTCCGGAGCCGCCCTGAAGGCCATACTGCTCGGAAATCGATATTTCCTTGATCGCTCGCTGGAACAGGACTTTCAGGCCACGGGGATTTACCACGTCTTGGTCATCGCCGGCCTCCACGTGGGAATCATCGCATGGTTTCTCTTCGCGCTCCTGCGCTGGTTCAGGGTGCCGCGTTTTGCGTCGACTCTGGTCATTGTCATCCTTCTGGTCTTCTATGCATGGATGGTCGAAGCGAGAACCCCGATTGTTCGTGCGGTGATTATGGCATCAACTTACCTGATGGCCTCGCTATTGGAACGGGGCCGCTCGCCCTTAAATGCAATTGGACTTGCGGCCTTGGTCATCTGCGGCTGGCAGCCCCGACAGATCTATGATCCGGGGTTTCAGCTTTCATTCGCCTGCGTCCTTTCCCTAGCAAGCATGGGTAATCCATTAGTGATTCGATGGGTGTTGCCGCGGGTCCAATCGCTGGATCACTTGGAGGATATCGGTCGGGATGTTCATCTGACACCCAGCCAGGCGGCTCAGCGTGTCCGCTTAAGATTCCAGTTGGAAGAGCTGGAGGAGAAGCCTCTCTTTCGTACTCTGTCTCCACGATTGATGGGATGGTGTTATGTTCATTTCCAGCGCGTTGCCCTCCGATTGGCTTCACTGCTTCTGTTTTCTTTGGCGATCCAAAGCTCCTTCACCCTGCTCATGGCGGTTTACTTCAATCGCGTCTCATTATCAGCGCCGATCTTGAACCTGATTGCGATTCCGGTCATGGGGGCCGTGGTACCTTTGGGCCTTATTGAGCTGGGGGTATCGTTCCTTAGCCATGGTATAGCAGACTGCCTGGCTGCGTGTGTCTCGCTGCCTCTAACGGGCTTGATCTGGCTCTGCCACCTGGCAGGCTCCCTGACATTCATGAATCCGCGCGTCGTCACGCCTCCAGGCGCTCTTCAGTTCATTTACTTGGTCGCGATTGTGGTTTTTGCATCCGCCCTCTGGCGAGGATCCAGGAAGACACTGATGATCAGCGGCTTGTTCGTCTTGGCGGCAATACTCACAATCTTCCTTTCACCTTTCCCGGCAGTTCCGAACTCACCGGGACTGACACTGACGGTCCTGGATGTTGGCCAGGGGGATTCGATCCTCATTCATTTTCCAGAGGGCCAGTTCATGCTGGTGGATGGAGGGGGACTTGCGGCAGCCGGCTTTCATGAAGGTCAGCAGGAACATCGCATCGATATTGGAGAAGATGTGGTCCTGCCCTATTTGTGGAATCAAAGGATCAAGCGACTGGAACGCGTCGTCCTGACGCATGCGCATAACGACCATCTGTCAGGGCTGATCCCTGTGATAAAGAATTGTTCCGTGGGTGAATTGTGGTTAGGGGAGGTCCCTGCAAGTCCGCTCGTGCGCGAGTTGCTCGACGTAGCGGAGAAACGCGGTGTGCAGGTGCGCAGGGTGAAGGGGGGCGAAAGG
>JBAVHJ010000327.1:0-19147 GCA_049685715.1 Terriglobia bacterium
GGGTTCCGATCATGACGGAAGGGCTGGTTGTTTTCTCTTCCCCCATCGCCAGGCCTACCCCAAAACCAGGTTCTTCGTTGCGGTAAGAATTCGTTTCACCTTTTGGGGGGAATTCGCTTCGCAATACAGACGAAGCATGGGCTCCGTGCCAGAGGGCCGGATCAAAACCCACTCGTTTTCATTGAAAAGCATCTTAAACCCGTCCAGATTTTCACGTCGGGCCACCGAATAGTTCGAGATTTTCTGGGGCGGCCGCCGAGTCAGTGCAATGGCGGCTTGCCTCTGTGACTCGCTCACGTGCAGGTCCAATCGGTCAAAATAGAACGCCCCGTAAGTCCGCATCAATTCGCTCACCACCTCGCGGAGTGATTTTTTCCGATGCACCATGATCTCGAGGAGCAACAGCGCGCAAAGAAAACTGTCGCGTTCAGGAAGGTGGCGGGTGATTCCGATGCCGCCACTTTCCTCGCCGCCGATGAGAACATTTCGGCTGAGCATGAGATCACAGATATATTTAAACCCGATGGGGGTTTGGTGCAGGACCAGCGAATGCCGCTGGCAGATGCGGTCGATCATCTTGGTGGTGGAAAAGGTCTTGGCCACCTCGCCCCGCATCTGGCGCACCCCGACAAGATGTTCCAGAATCATTGAAAAAATTTTGTGTGAATCGATGAATAATCCCGTGCTATCCATGGCCCCGATGCGGTCGGCGTCCCCGTCACTCGCAAATCCGACGTCGTATCTCCCGCGCTGCATCGCTATACGCAGTTCAGCGAGGTTTGAATCGATGGGCTCCGGATTGATTCCACCAAAAGACGGATTAATCTCACCGCGCATTTCATGGCAGGTGATCCCGAGGTCCGTGAGAATGGATCTCAAGGTTCCCCGCCCGGCGCCGTACATCACGTCCACCAGCACCCGGACGCGCGCGTTGCGCAGCCGGCGGAAGTCCACGGTCCGCTCCAGATATTCGCGGTAGGGGTGCTTGAAATCGAGCACCCGAATCCTGCCCGCCCGGAACCGGACAGGTTTCTTCCGCTCACCCAACGCGGCCGGCAATCGCTTTTCAATCTCATGAATGATGGAGGGACCCGCAGAGCCTCCGTAGGTCCCCTTGAACTTCACACCGTTCCATCGCGCCGGATTGTGACTGGCCGTGATCATGACGCCGCCGGAGGTCCGGTAATGCCGCACGGCAAACGAAAGGATCGGGCTCGCCACGTAATCATTGGAAAGTAACACTTCAATCCCGTGGGCCGAGAGCACCTCAGCGGCCACCTGGGCGCACTCTGGAGAAGTGAACCGGGTGTCGTAGCCCACCGCGATGACTTTACGCCCTGCGGCCGTTTCGTTGACATACCGTGCAATAGCGCTGACCACAAGCCGGACGTTTTCAAAGGTAAAATCGTCGGCGATGACACCCCGCCACCCGTCGGTCCCAAAAATAATGGATGACATAATGATCCTGTTCCTACGAAAGAAGGTCGCTAAAATCTCCCTGTGGGAGAATGCCTACCGTCTGATTCTCGGCCAATGTTGAAACCTTGTTCCTTCCCGGCGACCGGAGTCCGGGTCGGCTTTCTCTAAAGCAGCTCCTTCAATCCTCTTTGTTCCAACTCCTTGACCAGTTTTGAGACCTCCTGGGACCGGTTTCGGTCGCAGATCAGGAGCGCATCCTCTGTTTGCACGATGATCAGATCCTTGACGCCGATCAGGGCGACCAGTTTATCAGGGACATCGATCAAATTACCCCGGGCATCCAGTGTGATGCAATTACCCTTGAGGATATTCCCCGAGCTATCCTTCTCCAACACTTCATAAAGCGCTTCCCAGCTCCCCAGATCACTCCAGCCGATATCGCTGGCGACACAGAAGATGCTTCCGGCCTTCTCCATGATGCCATAATCCACGGAAATGGAATCCGTTCGCGGATACCATTCTTCCAATGCTCCATCAAGAAATCCCGCTTTGGCGCGGGCCGCAATTTCAGTGAGAGCTTTGTCGGTTGCCGGAAGAAATCGCGCCGTGGCGGCAATCACCGTGCTTGCTTTCCAAATGAAAATACCCCCATTCCAATAAAAATTCCCCTTCGCCAGGTATCGCTCCGCAGTGGGGCGGTCTGGCTTTTCAACAAACCTCTCGACGACATGGACCTTCATACCAGACCCCTGGGGCACGCCGGGTTCTTCCACCTGGACATAACCAAATCCCGTCTCGGGTCGTGTCGGTTTCAGTCCCAGCACGACGATGTTTTCATTTTTCCGGGCGACGACTTCGGCGGCGCGAAGACAATCCAAAAAAAGCTCGCGGCGGGTGATGATCTGATCGGAGGGCAGGACGACCAGGACGGCCTCCGGGTCTCGTTGGGCGATGAGGTGGGCCGCCAGTCCAATGCAGGGCGCCGTATTGTGCCCTACCGGTTCCGCGATGATCTGATCGGGAGGAACTTCGGGCAACTGTTCGCGGATGGAATCCCGAAGAATCCTATTCCCCAGAACAAAGATGTTGCCCGGGGGAATGAGAGGAGCGATCCGGTCCACGCTCTGCTGCAACAGGGAACGATCGGTCAGGATCTTGAGAAGTTGTTTGGGCTCTGCAATCCGACTCTGCGGCCAGAACCGCGTGCCCCGCCCACCTGCCAGGATAACAGCGTAAATCATAAGCTGTCACGATTGCGAGACCGCCCCGTCCCGTACCCCCGTCAATCCAAAGTCAAAACTAAGGGTATGGAGCCGGCATCCTCGCCTGCCGAAAGAGATGAACCTGAGTTTGAATAGGCGGACGAGAACGTCTGCCCCACATCAACCCCGAAAAACCTTCTATCCCAGGGAAATCACAAAATCACGAAATACCTTCAGGCCCCGCTTGATCGTGTCCATTGAAGTGGCATAGGAAAAGCGCAGGTGCTCCGGGGTGCCAAAGGCTTCTCCCGGAACCACGGCGATGCGAGCCCGATCCAATAACGCCTTGGCCAACTCCATGGAATTGCGAATTCCCCCCTTGCCGTAAAGAGCCGAAACGTTGGGGTAGACATAGAATGCGCCGTACGGCCGGGCACACCGGATCCCGGGGATCGACCCCATGGCATCCAAAACGTACTGGCGACGCCGCGTGTACTCATCAAGCATTTCCCGGACGGAGTCTTGGGAGCCCTCCAGCGCCTCGAGGGCGGCACGTTGCGAGATGGACGTGGGATTCGACGTCGAGTGGCTCTGAATCTTAAGCATCTGCTGGATCAGTTTTTCCGGACCCAGGGCGTAACCCAGCCGCCATCCGGTCATGGCGTACGTCTTCGAGAGAGTGCCGATCACAACCAGCCGCGACTTGATCGCGTCACCGAGGCTGGCGATTGAAAACGGCTTTCGGCCTTCGTAAAGGAAATGGCTGTAGGCTTCGTCGGTGATCAAGAAGAGATCCCGATCGATGGCGAGCTGCGCAATTTTTTGGAATTCCTCCTCCGCGACCACGCCCCCGCTGGGGTTGTTCGGAGAGTTGACGATGATGAGCTTCGTCTTCGGGGTAACGGCGCGTTCCACATCGCCGGCTCTCAAGCAGAAATCATTTTCCTCTCTTGCGGGGACGAAGACCGGGACCCCGCCATGATAAGTAATCAAGTCCTGGAACGTCACCCAAAAGGGAGTGGGGAGGATGACTTCATCTCCATGATCGACCAGCGCGGCCATGGCATTGAATAAGGCCTGCTTGCCGCCCACCGTCACAATAGTTTCTTTCGCCGAATAAGAGGAACCAAACTCACCTCCATGGTGACGGGCAATGCTCTCGCGCAGGGGCATGATCCCGGGGGTGGCCGTGTACTTCGTGAAATTCGATTCAATGGCGCGAATACCGGCGGCCTTGACATTCGCGGGGGTAGGAAAGTCAGGCTCTCCCGGCCCAAAATCAAAAATCTCGATCCCCTGTGCCTTCAGTTTTTCGGCCTCGGTCAGAACCTGCATGGTAGCGGAAACACTGATCCGATGAGTCCGTTTTGAGAAGCGATCGCTCGATTCCATGAGAGTCCCCTGAAAAGGTACGGATATGAATTCAACGTTGATTAAGTAAAAGGCGTCCAACAAACAGCCGCGGGTGATTCCGCTTCAGGTCGTCCCGCTTCAGGATTGCAGGGACAACTTACTCTGAAAGGGTAAAGTAGCGCTCCCGTTTCCAATCCAGCCTGGTCCTGCCCCGCTTGAATCAATCCCGACGACGGGCCGCCATAGGGCCCCTGTTCTTTGCGAGCAGGCGTTGCTCCACAATTTCAGGCACCAACCCTTTGACTGACCCTCCCAAGACAAAAATCTCCCGGATCAGCTTGGAGCTCAGATAGCTAAAGGACTCTGCGGGCAACATAAAGACCGTTTCGATCCGGGGTTCAAGCCTCCGGTTCATCAGTGCCATTTGGAGCTCATACTCGTAGTCCGAGATGGCCCGGATGCCCCGGACAATTACGGTGGCTTTCTTCTTCACCGCATATTCGATCAGCAAGCCATCGAACGTATCCACGGACACGTTTCCGAACCGATTTCGTGCGACCGTTTTCAACATCGCCACCCGCTCCTTTACGGTAAAGAGAGGGTCTTTGTCAGGGTTGAGCAGGATGGCGACGATGACCTCATCGAAGAGTTTACTGCAGCGTTCAATGATATCGATGTGACCGTTCGTCACGGGGTCGAACGTGCCCGGATAAAGCGCGATTTTGTTCAAAGGAGTCCTCAGAGTTCAGGATTGGTGATCTGCGGCTGATAAAATGAGAGCTGACTATCCCCTTGCGTTTTTTCCCTCACCCGCTCGAGCGCGCCATAGGCCATCGCGAGGTTGAGGCGCCGGGAATGCTCGGCAATGACGAGGGTGTGGTGCACTAAATTGATTCTGCTGCCGAGAGCGGTAAGAATCTTCTGGTACTCCTGCGTCTCCGCATAAGGAGGATCAAGGAAGCAAATGTCGAATTCCCCCTGCTGCAGAAGTGCGCGACCCACATCGCCTTGGATGATACTAAATCTCGACTTGATTTCCAACGTCAAAAGGTTCGACCGGAGGCACTCCACTGCGGGGAAGTGCTTTTCGATGAATGTCACGTGAGCGGCGCCCCGGCTGAGCGCTTCGATCCCGATCGCACCGCACCCGGCATAAGCGTCAAGGAATCGGGCGCCGACGATCCCGGTTCCGATGATGTTAAATAGTGTTTCGCGGAGCCGGTCACTGGTGGGCCTCAGGCGCATGCCCCGGAGGGTCCTGATGCGCCTGCCGCCATATTCTCCTGCAATGATGCGAAGCATAAAATTCAGGTGTCAGGTGCCAGGTATCGGGTGTCAGGGAGACCGGAAACCAGAGTTCAGGTTCAGATACTGAGCGCAAAATACAAAATGCGAATTGGATTAGCGGTGCCAGGGTGGATTCTCAATCAAGAGCTCTGGACATTAAATCTAGAACCCCGAATTTCAGACCTTAATCTTCAAGTTCCCTGGCACCTGACACCCGACACCTGATCCCTCATCCCTCAACCCACGTGAACCAATCCAAAACGGCGCTTCCAATGGGCGCGGAGATACCGCACTACGTCCGCAAATTCAGAATCGCCCGGAGGGCGCTCGGTGAAGACAGAGGCCTCACGTTTGGCCAGTTCCAGCAATTCCTGGTCGCGAATGAGATTGGCGATTCGAAACAGGGGAATCCCCGATTGTTTCGTCCCAAAAAACTCCCCGGGACCCCGCATCTGCAGATCGAGCTCGGCAATCTTGAACCCGTCCAGGGTCAGCTCCAGACATTTAAGCCTCTGGGCAGCCTCTTCACTGACGGCCTCGGGAGTCATCAGGAAGCAATATGATTTCTTTTGGCCCCGGCCGATCCTCCCTCGAAGCTGATGTAATTGCGCCAGGCCGAAGCGTTCAGCATGCTCCACCATCATCATGGTCGCGTTGGGAACATCCACCCCCACTTCAATCACCGTGGTTGATACGAGGATCTGAGTCGCCCCTGCGGAGAATCTTGCCATGACTTCATCCTTTTCGACTCCGGAGAGGCGTCCATGAAGCAGTCCGACCTGGAGATCGGGGAACACTCGTGTGGAAAGGTCTTCATACATCGCAACAGCCGCCTTCAAATCCAGCGTCTCGGACTCCTCGATGAGCGGGCAGACCACATAAACCTGCGATCCCCCCTCCACCTGCCGGCGGACAAACCGGATGACCTTCTGTCGCTCTCCCTCCTTCACCCACTGCGTCTCAATAGGCTCCCGATGGGGTGGCATCTCATCGATGACTGAGACGTCCAAGTCCCCGTAAAGAGTCAGTGCCAGAGTTCGAGGGATAGGTGTTGCGGTCATGACGAGAGTGTCCGGATACCGGCCTTTGCGCCTGAGTTGCAATCGCTGAACCACTCCAAACCGATGCTGTTCATCAATCACGACCAAGCCGAGGTTTTTGAACTCGACGTCTTTCTCCAACACGGCGTGGGTGCCCACAACCAGATCCATTTCGCCGCGACCCAGCGCTTCAAGGGTCATCTTTCTTGCTGTCCGGGGCAGCGCACTAGTGAGCAGGGCGATCCGGGTACCGATCGGTGCAAGAATCCTCCGCGCATAAAGATAATGCTGCACCGCGAGAATCTCGGTGGGAGCCATCAAGGCAGTCTGAAACCCATTACCAATGGCAAGGATCATGGCTTGAAGGGCAACGATGGTTTTGCCTGAGCCCACATCCCCCTGGAGGAGACGATTCATGGGGCTGGCTGATCGCATGTCCTCGACGATCTCCCGCAAAACCCGCTTCTGCGCCCCTGTCGGATGGAACGGGAGAATCTTCTTGATGGCGGCACGAACGGCTTCGCTTGTCTGGAAGGAGATGCCGGGTTGCTGGTGGGAACGCCGCCTTTTGAGAGCCAGGCCCACTTCCAAGAGAAAGAACTCTTCAAAAATCATCCGCTGTTGCGCCCGCGAGCGGAATGAATTCAAGGTTTCGATGTCTTCCCTCGAATCCGGAAAGTGAAAATGATTCAGCGCTGTCGCCCGGCCCGGGAAATCGAGTCGCTTACCCACGGAAGACGGCAGGGGGTCGGCGTCCTTCAAAGACGCCGTCTCCAGGGCTGAGGCGATCAACCGGCGCAGATGGCGGGCCGTGAGGGACCCGATCGCTTCGTAGACTGGAACAATTCGCCCCATTTCGAAGGAGGAAACGCCTTCTTCTGTTTCTTGACTTCCCTCGCCGATGATTTCGAATTGGGGATTGATGAATTGCAGGTTTCGATATCCATACGGATCGGGCTCCGGTTTGCCGTAGAAGACGACGTGCAACCCCTGCCTGAAAACCTTCCGTTGTTCCAGGTAAGCGCCATTGAACCATTTGCACCGGACCATGCCGGACGCGTCGCGGGCAGCGAGATCGTAGATGAACATTCCCCGACGCCGGGTCCGTGACAAACCGCACGAAAGCACCGTCACTAGGACCGACTGCGGCTGACCGACACGCAGGTCCCGGACCGAGGAAAAGTGGACCCGGTCTTCATAACGAAAAGGAGCATAGGTGAGCAAATCTTCCACTTCCACGATTCCTCGTCGCCCGAGTAATTCTGCACGACGCGGACCCACCCCCTTCAGGTATTGAATCGGCGTGTTGAGATCAAGTGAGGGCATGAACCACTGCAAGTTGTGAAGAGTGGCTGGAGGGGCATTAAAGGGGGGAATTCATTCTCCCACCATTCCCCCAAAGTCCCATTTCGGATTTCAGATTGTGGATTTCGGACTGTGGAATAGAATCATTGAACCGCCGTCCTAATCCGCTAGAGCTGGAGTTGATTCCCTCCCCTGCCGGACCGAGATCCGCATATCTCCCAGGGCGGTTTCCAGTTTGGGGACTGCACATTTTGTCATTCGAACCCCACGGCCTCAACACTCAAATTCCGCATTCCGAAATCCGAAATCCAAAGTTCATTCATTCCTGCTTCAAACTCCGATCCATCAATTGATGGATGGCATCAGTCGGGGTCCGTTCCTCGTACAACATCGCGTGCATCTGGTCAACAATGGGCATTTCGACCTGATGCTTCCTGGCCAGCGCGACGGCGGCCACCGTGGTACGAACGCCTTCGGCGACCATCCTCATGCCCGACACAATTTCAGCCAGCTTCTTTCCCTTCCCCAACTCCTCACCCAGCGTCCGGTTGCGGCTCAAGGCCCCCGTGCAGGTCAACACGAGATCGCCGAGCCCCGCCAGCCCCGCCATAGTTTCTTTTTTTCCACCCTGCGCCAAAACCAGCCGCGTCAGCTCTGCCAAACCCCGTGTAATGAGGGCCGCGATCGAGTTCGACCCAAGACCCAGTCCTTCACAGACCCCCGCCGCGATCGCAATCACATTCTTGACCGATCCCCCCAACTCCACTCCCACGACATCACTGTTTCGGTACAGACGGAATTGGCGGCTTGAGAACTCCCGCTGCACCAGTTGGGCGGCCGGATCATCCTCCGAAGCAATGACGACGGCCGCCGGATCTCCGCGTGCAATTTCCCTGGCGAATGTGGGCCCCGACAACACCGCAAACCGCACTCCCGACTTCTTGCCCACGACATCCCGGAAGACCTCCGACATCCGCATCAATGAATCTTCCTCAAGCCCCTTGGTGGCACTGATGAAGATCATCTCGTCACGAAGATGAGGAAGCATCTGCTGGTAGAGTCGCCGGGCGTGGTGCGAGGGCATCACGCCAATCACGATTTCGGCGCCGGCCAGAACCTCATCAAACGAGCTGGACGCCGTGAGGGCTTCTGGAGTCTTAAATCCTTCCAAAAAAAGGCAATTTTCGTGACGTTGGTTAATGGACTCGACGACTTCCTTTTCGTAGGCCCATAATCGGACGGGATGCCCCTGCCGGGAGAGAATAATGGAAAGGGCTGTCCCCCAGTTTCCACCCCCGATAACTGCGACTCTTTTCATAGAATAAAGTCTCCATGCAACCAGGTCTGTCTTTCCAGCTTAGCACCGACCGTACAATTTCGCTTGTTGCCGCGACCAGAGATCCCTTTTGGGGTGAAGCAAGCAGCCCGGTTCAACGTCAACGTTACGATGTTTTTTTCGAAAAACCTGTGAACTTGTTCTCCGTGCCTCGCAGGAGCCGGCGAATATTTTCATGATGTTTAGCGACGATAAGAATGGCTCCCAAAGCCGTCGCGACGAGGACCGGCGCCGAGAGCACGTGCTGACCCATGAAATAGGCAACCACCGGAAAGGCTCCCGTCGCAATGATCGACCCCAGTGAGATATAGCGGGACAACCACACGACAATTACGAAAATGACTAAGACGGCCGCCACGGCCTGCGGGAAGATGGCCAGGAATACCCCGACCCCCGTCGCCACTCCTTTTCCTCCCTTAAATTTCAGGAAGACAGGAAAAACATGTCCCAGGATGGCCGCCATGGCTGCGGATGCGATGACCCACTCATTATCCGGAAAGAGTCTCTGGGCAATCAGGACCGCCACGAAACCTTTACCCACATCCAGCAAGAAAGTCAGGATGCCACCGGCCCGGCCGGCAGCGCGCATCACATTGGTCGCACCGATCGAACGACTCCCCACTTCGCGCACATCGCGGCCTGATTTCATCTTGACGATCAGGTAACCGAATGGGATCGAGCCTAACAGATATGCAATCAGGACAGTCAGAATTGCCAGACCCATCGTGCTGCGACCTCAATATAATTAGGATTGCCTGTCGGCCAGCGTCACATGCCGGGAGGGGCTTATTTTAACGCAAAAGTGGCCCGCTTCGTATAGATCGATCCACTTCGCTCCAGCTTGCTCTCATAAAGGAAGAAATGGCTGACCATTGTGGTTCCGCATTGGTAATTCGAAAAAGGCGAGGTGGCTTCGATAAAGGGAGCCACATCCGGAAGAAACTTGATGCGGCCGATGGTGGCATGGGGGGAGAAAGGACGCGACTCGGGAGGAAATCCGGCCGCTCCCAGCGAGTCCTCCACAAACCGGGCGAGCGATTGGAGTTGTTCCCTCCCTTGCTCAATCCCTATCCACACCACGCGCGGCGCGCGTGTGTTGGGGAAAAAACCGAGGCGCTCAACGGAAACCTGAAACGGGTCCACGCCGCTCTTGTGGGCCGAGAACGTCTCCATCACCCGTCGCTGTTGCTCCGGAGAAATTTCCCCAAGAAACTTCAGGGTGAGATGGATTGACTCCGGGCGCACCCAGCGGACGGCGTGTGAAAAGCGTGCCAGGGCGGCCTGGGCCTCCCCAATCCTGGCCCCAATTTCCCGGGTCAAATCGACCGCTAAAAACGCGCGCACGTTTGAACCTGCTTCGAGGGGACTCACCCGCCCCACCCCCCCGCCATTCAGAGTAATCTTCGTCGCAACATATCCAGAGCAAGTTGTGAGGCCCACCAGCGAATCCGCTGGCGGTCGCCGGGAAAGCGCACCTCGCGATGATCCACCTGGGTCTCACTAGTCACGGCCACATGCACCAGACCCACCGGCTTCGCTTCACTCCCTCCGGAGGGCCCGGCGATTCCGGTCACCCCGATCCCAAACGTCGTCCCCGCCTTTTTCCGGATGCCTTCCGCCAAACCGATGGCCACTTCACGACTGACGGCACCGCTCATATCGATCAGCAGGGGCGGGACATCAGCCAGTTCTGTTTTCGCGGTATTGCTGTAACACACCACTCCGGTGACAAAATACGCCGAACTTCCCGGGATCCGGGTCAATCGCTCCGAAACCAGCCCTCCGGTGCAACTTTCCGCTACTGCCACTGACGCTTGCCGCATCGTCAGATACATCCCAACAATCTGTTCCAGGGACTCTCCACGACGGGAAAAAATATGGTCCCCAAGCTCCAGTTCGATCTTGTCCCCCAGTTCATTCAACAAGGCCTCCGCCTCCTCCTCCGTGGGGGCCGTGGCTTTCAAGTGGATTTCAATCTCCCCCGGCGACGCGAGGATCGTGGTCACGGGAACCCGGTAGCGAGTGTAGATCGGCGCAATGCGAGCATCGCAAGCCGACTCCGTAAGGCCGGTCAATTTGAAAACCCGCTTTTGAATTCGAACGCCCTGGGACATCTCCGACAAGGCGGGCAAACATTGCGATTCAAACATCGCCTTCATTTCGTGGGGGGGGCCCGGGAGCAAGATGGCGTGCTTTCCTTCGGATTCGATCCAGAGCCCGGGGGCCGTGCCTTGATTGTTTTCGAGGATCCGAGCTCCCGAAGGGACTAGGGCCTGACGGGCATTGTTTGAAGTCATCGTCAAGCCGCGAGACCGGAATCGTTCCTCCAGTTGTTTGAGGATGGCTTCGTCCAACACCAGGGGCCTCTGAAATACTCGGGCAAAAACCTTTCGGCTGATGTCGTCCTCGGTCGGTCCAAGGCCGCCGGTGCCAAGAACCAAATCCACCCGTTTCAAGGAGTCGCGCAAGACCTGTTCGAGGGAGGTCTCATCATCACCTACGATGAATTTTGCATTTAAGTCGATGCCGATACTGTTCAGCTTTTCGGTCAGATAGAGTGAGTTACTGTCTATCCGATCGGGTGTCAAAAGCTCAGATCCGATGGCGATAATTTCAACTTTCAGCAAGCTCACAGGTTCAAGTCCTCGGCAAGAGATAGGGAGAAATGCCTTCTACATTTGGACGCCGCCTGGAAAAGTGGAAGTCGACGCCACCGCCGGATTGGGCCGACCCCTTCCACCTCACACCGGCCGATCAATGGAATTCAGATTCAAGCGATAAAGCGCGTCCGTGGTCGCGAGAATGAGATCGCCTTTAGCAGTCCAGTCCATGGCCAAGCCGACAATACCGGCGCCCGCGACCACCACGGAAGCCTTCCGGTCAGGACCGATCCGAACGACCCCCTTTTGACCCGCAAGGGAGGCCGCCACCAACAGATTTCCCTGGCGATCAAAAGCCATTCCCTGGGGACGGCCCAGCCTCGCGTAGAACTTCTCCACCTCCCCCTGAGGGGTGATGCGATAGACTGCATCAAGGCATCCGATCGTGGGGCCCGTAACGAACAAGCCCCCTTCGGCGTCGAGGGCCAAGTGGTAAGCGGACACACTCGGCTCCATGGTCGCAAAGACAAAGGTCTTTCGATCCCGATCCATTTTGAATATCGTGCCACTGCGGTCTCCCACGTACAGATTGTCTTCCGGGTCAAACACCAGCCCGGTCGCTACGCCCATCCCTTTCGCATAGACTTCCATCTCCGAGGGAGACGACACCTTGTAGACCGTTCCATCAAAACGACTGGAAATAAACAATTCCCCTTTTGAATCAAATGCCATGCCCGTGGGATTCATCACCTCCGAGAGATAAGGGGTCACCCCCTCCGGAGTGATTTTGAATACCGACGTGGGCACCTTCTGCCCCCGGGAACCGCTGAAGGTGGTGTAAATGTTCCCTTCCCGGTCGATGGCCGGATTCGACACTGGATGTAAATTTCCCGCCAACAACGAGGCCACACCCAAGCGAGCGGGAGAGCTTTGATAGTCCCCGAGCGCGATCTTGACCTCGCCCTGATTAGCGTCCCTCGGAACAACCACTACCCCATACTGCTCAGAGCAGACCACGAGATGCCCGGCCAGGTTGTCGATAGAAATGCAAGGCCGGACGCCGTCGATCATGAAATGATCGCCTTCGATTGAAACCTCGGCCCCGGGAAGCGCCGCCGGAGGTTCTATCTTTTTGATGAGAGGATTCATGAGGATTAAATCAAATCAACCGGGAGGATTTCAAGGAATCCGGCCAACCTCGGGCCCAAGAGAATCGCCGGATCGCTTTTTAATGGGTTACCAACCAAACAATTTTCTCACTGCGAGAAGAACGATGAAGGCGTAAATGCCGGCGGCCACATCATCCAGCACAATGCCAGTGCCCCCGTGCAGGTCCTGGATTTTACGGATGGGATATGGCTTCCAAACATCAAACAACCGAAATAGGAAAAAACCAAGCGCCAGCGACTTCCAGGAAATGGCAGGAGAAAGAAGCCCGAGATACGTAATCTGTTGTCCAACCACTTCATCAATCACGGTCTGATGCGGGTCGATCTCTCCAAACCAGGACTCACTGCGAGTAGACGCCCAGATCCCGACGATCGTCAGCGCGAGGATGAGGGCGAGGTGTGCGGGAATGTGGAGGGAGGCCGGATACCAACGGTATAAGACAAGCCAGAGACCCACCGACAATGCTGACCCCGCCGTTCCCGGGGCTATCGGAGAATAGCCGGCCCCCAAAGCCGTGGCGATGACAATGGCCACCCGATCGCCCATGGGACGGTCACTCTGCTGTAAGCTATTCTTCTCCACAATAGGACTCAGGCCTGCGGTTCCAACGATACCATTCGTCCGACGAGGTCGTAATCGTGTGCCTCAGTAATTTCGACCTGGGCAAACATGCCCGCCCGGGCAGTCAGCCCCTCGGCAACATCGTTGATTAACACCACTCCATCAATACCCGGTGCCTGGGACTCCATTCGTCCTTGCAAGAGCAAGTCGGTTTCATCCGAAGTCCCCTCCAGCAGCACGCACACACGCTGTCCCACGCGCCTCGAATTCTTCGCATGAGCGATCTTGCGCTGGAGTAACATCAAGACGTCCCGCCGCTCCAGGGCAATTTCTGAGGCGACCTTGCCCGGAAGCTCAAAGGCCCGGGTGTTCTCCTCGTCCGAATAGGTGAACACGCCCAGATGATCGAACTGTATCTCTTCCACGAAATCACACAGCTCTCGAAAATCCGCCGGGGTTTCCCCCGGATAGCCGACGATCAAGGTGGTTCTCAAGGCAGAAGTTGGAATTTCGCTTCGGATCATGGACACCATTTCCGTAAACAGCTTCCGATGTCCTCCCCGTCGCATGGACTGAAGGATTCGCTCGCTGACATGTTGCAGCGGCACGTCAAAGTACTTACAGATGTTGGAATGACGGGATACGCTGTCCACCAGTTCGCGCGTCAGATGGTTCGGGTAACAATAAAGAAAACGGATCCACCTCAGGCCTTCGACTGGGGCCAGTTCAGACAATAATTGGGGGAGGCTATGGCCGGGTCCGAAGTCACGGCCGTAATGGGTCGTGTCCTGTGAGATGAGATTCAATTCGCGAACACCCCGGGATGCCTGCTGCGAGGCTTCGGCCACCAGGGAGGCGACGGAACGGCTTCGAAAGGAGCCCCGCAGACTGGGAATGATGCAGAACGAACAAACATGGTCGCATCCCTCGGCAATTTTCATATAAGCCGTATAGCGGGGCGTCGCCTGCAAGCGCGGGGTATGTTCGTCGTAAAGGAAGAGCGGGTAAGAGCGGCCCTCCGGGGAAGGTTTCAGGGCACTAACCTCACAGGCCTCCACGATGCTCTCTAATTCGTTGACCCCGAGGACCACGTCGACTTCAGGAATTTCCAAGCGCAACTCGCTCCGATACCGTTCTGCCAGGCACCCGGTGACCACCAACTTCCTGGCCCGGCCCTTCGATTTCAGCTGCGCCATCTCCAGGATGGAATCAATGGATTCCTTCTTCGCACTCTCAATGAAGGCACACGTGTTGACAACCAGGACGTCTGCCTCTTCGGCTTGCGATGTGATGCCCCACCCTTTTTGGTCGAGAAGGCCCATCATGACTTCGCTGTCGACCAGGTTCTTGGGGCATCCCAAGCTGATGAAACCGACTTTCTTCATGAAACCTTTATCCTGTCACAAGAAGGGATAGAGTTCGCAAGAATCAACCATCACCTATGGCCGCGCCCGGATCGAGGTCGCGGGGGGATTGCCGTCCCCCCCTTTCCTTCTCTGACCAACGGTTAATTCGACTTGGGTGACTGCGGGCCGCCGGGTGCCGCCCCGGCCTTTCCGCGCTGCTCGCGCAACACTGCTTTTCGGCTGAGCTTGATCTTGTTCCCCTCGACGCCAATCACTTTGACCATCACCGTATCGCCTTCTTTCAGGACGTCGCGCACCTCACGAATCCGTTGTTCATCGATCTCGCTGATATGCAACAAGCCATCTGTACCGGGGATGATCTCGACGAAGGCTCCGAAATCGGCAATCCGTGACACGCGTCCGACATAGGTTTTTCCCACTTCCGCTTCGGCGGTTAAATCCTTGATCATCTGGATGGCTTTTTTGGCCCCGGTCTCGTCGGCGGAGGCAATGTCAATCTTGCCATCGTCGTTCACATTAATCTTGACCCCGGTTTGTTCGATGATGCTTCGAATGATCTTGCCGCCCGGTCCGATCACATCCCGAATTTTATCGGTCTTGATCTGCATGGTGAAAATCCGCGGGGCCAGCGGTGAAATGGCCGGTCGTGGCGCGACCAGCGTCTCCTTCATGCGGTCCAGAATGAATAAGCGCGCCACCTTGGCCTGGGCCAGTGCCTCACGCATGATTTGCGGGGTTACGCCGCCGATCTTGATATCCATCTGCAGGGCAGTGATCCCCTCGGTAGTTCCCGCCACCTTGAAATCCATATCGCCAAAGTGGTCTTCAGCCCCGGCAATATCCGTCAAGATGGCATACTTCTCCCCCTCCTTCACCAGCCCCATCGCAATGCCGGCGACCGGCGCTTTGATGGGCACGCCTGCATCCATCAGGGCGAGCGTCGAGCCACAAACCGTGGCCATCGAAGAAGAACCATTGGACTCCAGGATGTCTGACACGACGCGTATGGTGTAGGGGAAATTGTCTTCGCTGGGCATAACCGCGCTGAGCGCGCGCTCGGCGAGGGCGCCATGGCCGATTTCGCGCCGCCCCGGTCCCATCATCCTGCCCACTTCACCCACGCTGAACGGAGGAAAATTGTAATGCAGCATGAACCGCTTTTCGATGCCCTCCACCTCCATCAGGATATCAACGCGCTGCACGTCCTCCGCTGTGCCCAGCGTGGTCGTGACGAGGGCCTGCGTTTCCCCGCGCGTGAAGATGGAGGACCCGTGTGTGCGCGGCAAAACCGCCACTTCACTCGTAATACCGCGAACTTGATCAAAGGCGCGGGAGTCCGGCCGTCGCCGGGCCTCGAGGATGTCCTCACGAAAAAGCCTTTCGCAGAGATTTTCAAAAATATGCTTCGCCTCCACCTGCTTGGCTTCCTCGGCGTCCGCCAGCGAGGCCATGATCTCTTCTTTCACCTTGTGCACTCGCGCCTGGCTTTCCAATTTTGTGCCTTGGGTGGTGTCAAGCGCCTCCTTGAGCGGCCTTTTGAATTTCGCTTCAATTTCCGCCTTCAAGGTCTCGTCATACTTGACCGGCTCGACCGTACGTTTCGTGGTCTTGATCTGGGCAGCCAACGAACGCTGCAAACCGACAATTTTCTTAACCTCCGCGTGCCCGAACTCCAGGGCTTCCACCATTTTCTCTTCCGAGATCTCACTGGCACCCGACTCCACCATGACGATGCCTTCTTCACTTCCCACGACCGTCAAGCTCAGGGTCGATCGTTTCTGGTCCGCGTAAGTCGGATTGATCACGAGCTGATCGTCAATCAGTCCCACGCGCACGGCGGCGATGGGAGTTTCAAACGGGATGTCGGAAAAGAAGAGGGCTGACGATGCCCCGGTGATGGAAATGATATCCGGGTCATTGTCCGGATCGGCGGAGAGCACCAGGGCAATGACCTGTGTCTCGCAGCGAAATCCTTCGGGGAACAGCGGGCGGATGGGACGATCGATCTGCCGGGAAGTGAGGATCTCCTTTTCGCTGGGGCGCCCCTCGCGCTTGATATAACCGCCGGGTATCTTCCCCGCGGCATAGTTGTATTCGCGATAATCCACGGTGAGCGGGAAAAAATCGATTCCTTCGCGCGCCTGGAAGCTCGAGCAGGCGGTCACCAAGACCACCGTGTCACCATAACGGATGACGGCAGCGCCGCCAGCTTGCTTGGCCCATCGGCCGGTTTCGATGGAAAGAGTCCTTCCACCCATTTCAATACTGGCACTGTATGCCATATTCACATTCTCCTCTTGGTTTGTGATTACACTAAGACGTTTCTGTTTTGTCTACGGGGGTAAAAGGTGTGGAAGGTAGCAGAGGTTATATAGAGTCCCGAAGGGTCGGAACGCTGTATCACTTCTGCTAGCTGGAACACCTTTCGAATTCGCAAACGCTTCAATTCAGGTCCCGGTTCGTCGCGGGGACCGTACCCTGAATTCCTGATCATGCTATCCGGTTACCCGTTCTTAATACCGTGTATCCGGCGACGGGGCTTCGCGGCTAACGGCGAATCCCTAACTTTTCAATTATCGCCTTGTATTGCTCCACGTTGATGGTGCGGAGGTAATCGAGCAACTTGCGACGCTGACTGACCATTTTTAGCAAACCGCGACGGGAAGAGTGGTCTTTTACATGTCCTTTAAAATGATCGTTCAGCGTGGTAATCCGCTCACTCAACAAGGCGATCTGAACCTCGGCGGACCCAGTGTCGGTCGGATGCCGCCGGTGCTCTGAAATCACCTTGGTTTTCTTCTCAACTGTCAGGGGCATACTTCTCCATCTCTCGAAGCTATCAAAATGATCTACTTTAAAACACACAAATTAACACATCATCCCGATTCTTGTAAATAGTTTTGTCCGCGGGGGGAGTCATCAACGTGGATCATAAAACCCTCCGCCGAGTGAATCGAGTCAAATCCCCCCGCGCTGTTTCCAAAGGCATATGACCCACAGTCCAGCGGGAAAAATCGAATGGAACATAATGGAATTTTACTTCTGGGACTGTCAGCTCCGCTAAACACGACCTATCTATAGGGTCGCAAACCCACCCAACCGGTCTGGCTCCATCATTAAAAGGGGTCAGGCCGCGACATTCGACAAATTTTTTTTGTTCCAGGGCCGGGCTCTTTGCCCATGCAGCAAACGAATTGTCGATTGTCCCGGCCTGACCCCTTTTGGTTCATCTGTCCACCGCTGAGGCACGGAGACGGCCATGCCCGCCTTGGGCGCTCTGTGTCTCCGCGGTGCAAGCGTTAATAAACCATTCATTTCTCTTCCCGGAAATAATGACTGGGACCGCGACCTGGTGTTGACCCTGGCATTCCGGTGTGTCGGGCTAAAGCTCGATGAGTGGGGCGTTCTCGCGGGCGAGTTGGACTATATGACCGTTTCTGCCGCCATCCGTCGATTCGAAAGAGGTCGAGGGGCACACGCGCGGGGATGAGCGGGAGCAGACGGGATTCAAGGCGTTGCGGAGGCGACCGAGTCTGGCTGACATTCTTGCCGAGGTCGAACGAGTGAAGGGGAAACGATGGGAGCGATTTTCAGAAGGCTACGGGGACTGGGGGCGCGATATGGCCTTGTGCTTGGCCTTCGACCATTGTGGAATGACCCTGAAGGAGTTGGGCCGATTCGTGGGGGGCCTGGATTACGTCTCGGTCTGTGGGGCCACTCGCCGCTTCCGAAAACGCCAAGAGCGGGACCCGACTCTGGCCACACTTTTCGCCGAAGCCAATGCCAGATTGAAAATCGAAAAGATCTGACCCTGAATTTAGGATTGAAAATCGAAAAGATCTGACCCTGAATTTAAGATTGAAAATTGAAAAGATCTGACCCTGAATTTTCTTCTGAATTTTCTTTCAACTTTGAGATGTGTGGCCCCCGGCATTCGGCATTCAGAGCGCGTGTGTGCGTCACCCGTCCTAATTAAGCTTGCGCACTACACTCTTCGTTGCTTTGATAATTTGCTCTGTGCATTTAACATAGTCATCTTTCCAGCATGATCCCTTTTGGGTCCTGATTTTCTTCTTTTCTGCCGATGAAAATTCTACGATGTAATAGATTTTTGTTCGGTCTCCAATTTTCTTCCAGTCAACGTGGTCTGGTATTGTCAGAATTAATTTAGAGGGATTCTTGCCATGGTTCAAAGTGAATTCCGCAGATGATTCAAATGAATTTTCCAGTGCATCTCTTAGCCCTCTGGTTGCTAAGTCATCTCCCCGGCACCAGATTTCAACAAGAACAGGTTTTGCCAGATCCTCACAAAGTGCACAAATCGAAAATAAAAAGCATACGGTAATAATCATTATCAGGCACTTCAAGGTGGAATTAATTCTCATTTGTTTCTGATCCTCATGTATTTCATCAGTGTTTTTATTTGCACACAGTCTGCCCCTTCTCGTCAGCAATGAATGGGGTCGTATCTTTGCAATCTACATTTCAGCGGCATGATATAATTAGC
>JBAVHJ010000328.1:0-4531 GCA_049685715.1 Terriglobia bacterium
AACAAGGATTTCAAACCCAGGGCGTTGCCCTGGGCTGATGAATGAATCCCTTTCAGGGATTTGGCTAATTCAGACTGTCAGGCCCTTAACTTAGTGCCATTCGTGGCTGTCCCCATTTTTTGGCTGAGATTGCGTTTTCGCCTTCTATAATTTATCCTCTATATGACTGACCTGAAAAAATTTTTCTCGATGGCGCAGCTTGGCAATTCGAAGATGAACACAATTTATACAGTTCAAAATGATGATCTCGATCGTTTGCGCCCCGACGAAGCGGTTGACGTTTTTGATGGAAGGGGTCGCACCTGGACATAGGTTTCTGCTGCAAAACCCCCCGTTTTTCAGAAGAGCACACCCCGGTGTTTGGGGTCGGACCAGAACTGAATCAGGGACAGGCACCTTCTCTTAAGCGACTTCGCAGGAAAGGCAGCAAAATAGGTGTCTGTCCCTCTTCTTCTGGCTACGACCCACTTAAAAGAAGTGGCTGTCCCCGGTTATTCCCGGTTCTTCACATTCGCCCGTAGTAAAAGAACAACAATATGGCCAAGAGAACAAATGCAGCCAACGCAATCATTCTTCCCTTACTGAAAAGAGTGGGGCTCCACGAATGGTCGCGCAAAGCATTCAGTGACTCTTCGATCCTTTGAAGGCTTTCAGTAATGGTCTTAAGTTCCTTGTCATATTCACCCAAATGGCCTCCTTCGTCGATCCACCGTTGATTTGGAATGCACACAACGAAAGGATAATAAGGGATCAGACCTTGGACGCCGGACATTGAGACTAGTGCGTCCTGGGGTCGGTCGATAGGAATCCAGTGCTGTCGGCAAGGCGGTCAGACGATGTATGAGCGAGTCAAAGATCACCAAAAACTGTATCCATTGCCATTCAAAGCCAGCACTGAGTTGTCCCGAGGGTTCGCCGTATGTCTCAGTCCGACCCCACTCGACATCTCATCATCATCAGGCGACCAAGAAGTGCATCACCATGATTGCAATTAACGCTTGGAGTATGGCTACCAGTGTCACGATTTGAAATTTCACGCGTTCCTCACCTCTCCACAGGGCGAGGGCCGGCAGGACTGCCATCAAGAGAAATGAGAAAAATCCCATCCTGGTCCACGGCGCTCGAAAGTGGCTTTGAAACCTAACGTATAACAGAAGGCCGTTAAAGGTGACGAGCGCAGTCAGCACATACTGAATGATGGTAAGCTTCCGCATCAATGCCTCCTAGCAGAAATACGAATCGATCGCAGCAAGCAGCGCTACTATCACGCCCAGGATGGCCGCCGGAATACCAAGGGCCACATTCACCCCAGGAATAAGACATGCCGCGGCTGCAAAGGCGAGAAGAAGGGTCAAGGTTCCCTGCAGTACCTCAAGCGCACGACAAGGTTCACCCGGCTCATATCCATAGCCACCGGACCAATCACCTGGGTATTCGGGAGGAAATTGTCTCTGGACGAGTACGACCGAAGGGTTCAATCTCGCTTCCCGTTCGTGCAGCTTTCCCGCATAATACTCCATCGCCTGAGATGTTTGGCTCAATAGCTCGCTGAGACTTCCGCGGTGGTGGTGGAGCAGGGCTTTGGCTTCCTCGCGATGCCTTCCCCATCGGTCCCCGCGAACGAAACTGTTTAGGTCATCATCGCTAATCAGAATGTGCTTCTCCTTGTAATGCCGCTTGATGGGTTCCAGCAACCCAGGCTGAAACGGATCCTCTATGCTTCCACTGTGAGTTCGGAATCTCTCTTTAATGAATTCATCGCATCCGCTATCCTCCAAGTGCCGCGACAACAACCGAAGGTTGGCGGAAGTATTCGAAAGATGCTCGCCCTTGAGCCTTCCCCCTGCGTGGATATGGTTGACCACCTTGGCTGCTTCATCTTCGACAAAGTTCAATATCGTTGGGTCCAGCTTCACATTCGAAGCATCGCGGTCCTTCGCGAACATCGGTACGGGTAATACTGTCAAAGCCCCCATACCGCTCATCATAATCCCCGTTAGCTTAACAGCTTCTCTTCGGTTCATGAACCCTCCTCTTGTTGCTGGGTTTTGAATTTCGGGGGATTGGGTTTTGAAACGGTGCTGGGGGGAGGTTTTGGATCAAAAGTTATAGTTTCGATTTCTAGATCGTCAAGACCATTGGTCTAACTGGACTTAAAAGCTCGGAGCATCGAGTGATCGCCAATACTCTCGGTAACAACCGAAGGAAAATCGAGAGTGTGGGCCATCAAAAGGAGTTTCCGAGCCAGGAGTTACTCTGCCTGTCTGATCACCCCGTCCTCCTTGGGCGGGCTCCCGGTTTGGCCGGACCTTGCTCGGGAATCGGGCCAAACCGGGAGCGTGTTGCGGTTGGACTCTTGGGCGAATTCCCGACAAATGGGCGCTCCAAGAAAAAAGAGTAAACCGGAAATCACCCCTTGCCTCGCGCTTTTTTCCGGGGAAACGTGGACGGCGTGAATTACTTGAATTACAGCTTTTTCGCTATTCACGTCGCTTTTCCGGGTTCAGTCCGCCTGTTGCTCGTTTCGACTGACGAGATAGCTCTTAAGTGAAGGGAGGGAGATCTTGTATTTTCCGCCGAGCAGGATGGCCCGGATGAGGCCGATCTCGATCCAGAATTGAATGGTACGCTGCGAGAGCCCGACAATCTCTGCTGCGCGGGCCGTGTCGGCGAACATTTCATCGCGTTCCTTGCGGGGAAGGCCCAGGTAGAGGTCAATCAACTCTTCGTCGGTGAGAATCGGGGTGATGGACGTCTGAGGGGCGTTCGAAACTCTCTCCGCGCCGGTTGGCTTCTCGCGGGTAAGAACTTTTGCCAATCGAGGTAGATCGGAGTTCCAATCAAGAAGACTGTTTTTAGTTCGCATGAGAGACCTCTCGTAGTATGTTATGAGTCTGGACCAGGCGGATTGCGTTCACAGGTGAAGAGTGGAATTGGAGCATGGGAAATAACTCCATTCTCCACAGGGTACGGCCGCGTTTAGACTCCAGGGGAGATAGCTGGAATGGGGGAGGTCAACAATCAACGAACGCGATTTGAAATCGTTTGAAATTTGGGTCTGGGGGACAACGCTCAAAGCGTACTGCCACTCTTGAAGCAGTGTCAAGCAGTTATTAGGTAGAGGACTGGCTGAGGGGAAGCCGGATGACTCCAGGACCTGAGAGTATGCAGGGTGCGTTCGAACTCATTGAAGAGAGGAAAACCATGATGAGGAAAATGCTGTGTGCAGTATTTGCGCTGTTGATCTTACCAGCATTCGTGAATGGGGCGGGCTATCCGACCCCCGTTCAGGGTGATTTCACGATCAAGAACTTCCAGTTCGACAGTGCGGAGAGGCTGCCGGAGGTGAGACTGCATTACCGGACGCTGGGGACACCGGTCCGCGATGAAAAGGGAATTGTCCGGAATGCGGTACTGATCCTTCACGGGACCGGTGGGGCCGGGACACAGTTTCTGTCGGACACATTTGCGGGGGTCCTGTTCGGGCCGGGACAGCTGCTCGATGCCACGAAGTATTTCATTATTCTGCCCGATAACGTCGGCCACGGCCAGTCGAGCAAGCCCAGCGATGGCCTGCACGCGCGCTTTCCCCATTACGGCTACCACGACATGGTGGTCCTCCAGCACCGGCTCCTGACCGAAGGCCTGGGCGTGAACCATCTCCGCCTGGTCATGGGAACCTCCATGGGCGGGATGCACACGTGGATGTGGGGGGAGATGTACCCGGACTTCATGGATGCCCTGATGCCGCTGGCCAGCCTGCCAGTTCAGATTGCGGGCCGCAACCGCATGACGCGGCGCATGGTCCTCGATTCGATCCGTTTCGACCCCGAATGGAATAACGGGGAATACAAGACCCAGCCGCGCGGGCTCACCTCCGCCATCTATACGCTGATCTTTATGACCAGCGCCCCGCGATATTGGCAGCAGCAGGCGCCCACCATTCAGGCGGCTGACAAGATGTTTGACGAGTTGGTGCAATTCCGGCTCGGCCGCACCGATGCCAACGACATGCTGTACCAGTTCGACGCCTCACGCGACTACGATCCGTCGTCCCAACTGGAAAAGATCCAGGCGCCACTGGTCGCCGTCAACTCCGCCGACGATCAGGTGAATCCGCCGGAGTTGGGCATCGCGGAAGAGCAAATCAAGCGCGTGAAACGGGGACGCTTTGTCTTGATTCCAATCAGCGATAAGACTCGAGGCCACGGGACTCACTCGCTGCCAGAGGTTTGGAAGGATCATCTTGAGATGCTACTAAAAGAATCCGGCAAGAGGGGCGAGTGAGAAAATCCAAATTCCAAAGTCCAAATAAAACTCAAATTCCAAGGGACAAAATCCAAATAAGTGTCTTGCCTCAGCTGAAAATGATCAACGAGGATCTCGGACAAAGTTCATAATCTCAGCAGAGGAGATGCGATGTCCCGAAAACCCCGTACGAACTATTCCCCAAGGAAAAAATCACGATTTTACGCAAGCTATTAATCGATCAGGTACCCCTCTCCGATCTCTGCGACAGGGAGGAGTTCCC
>JBAVHJ010000329.1:0-2346 GCA_049685715.1 Terriglobia bacterium
CGCATGCGCTCGCCGCCAACTTCGGCGACGAATTCACCCGTCATGACATAGATCCATTCATCCTGTTCGTGATGAACGTGAAGCGGCGCACCGCGGTAGGGATGATGGTCTCCTGGTGGAAAGACAAAGATCGCAAGGCGCCCCTCAGAGTCGGAGGAGCCGACAACCTCGGTGTCGAACATCCCTGACGGCAAGGGTGCGCGCTCATCGGCGCCGTTGGGTTTACGTGTGAAACCAGAGCGAACGAGCACGGGATGTCGCGCGGTCCCTTGATCCGGGGCGTGATTCCTTTCGTCCGGAGTATGCAGCGAAGATGCAAGACGGAAAGGAAACCAGGTGAGCGTCAATCCTGCGCCAGTTGCGAGTAAGTCTCTGCGATTCATGATGGTCCCTTCATATAGCTCCGGGCGAGTTTGAGATTTGCCAGTGGCACTCCCACGCTTAATACGAGGGCAGGCACAGTCAGAAAGTTAGTATTGCGATCCCCATGGCGTTTGCTCCTCGCCTAGACCCGAATCCGACAACTACTTCGGATGCGATTGTTCCATATTGGAAACGCTGTACCATACCATCCTCCAAGAGCCATCGCTCTGACGTTTGAACTCCGCAAGGAAGTTTGTTCTATGGGTCATCAACATGCCATCGAGACCGTTGTCTTCGTTATAGGTGCCACGGTAGACAGCCAAGTCTCCCCCACCTGCAACATCGACCGCCTCGTCGATGAGACTGACATTCCAAAGCGGGTCATGCTGAAAGCCCAGCCTGAAGCCCTCTCTGTCGGCTTCGATCCCAACAGTTGAAGGGCTACCACATTCCATAGAGATAATATCCGGCGCGTCATACGCAGTTGTTTTGATCGGATCGTGAGCGTTGATCCCGGCGACGACTTGAGCGACGACCGCCTTGATGGTTTCCGCGATCGCCGATTGATCAATCGCCATCGCTCTTGTCCATACCGCAGTCCCGACGGTAGCGACAGCAAACAGAAGCAGACTTGGTTTCCAGTATGCAAAATGGATCATTGAACTTTCCTTTTTGAGGCAGCTTCAGGAGCGAGCTTCGTGCCGTGAATTGTGACCGCCAGCTTTAGGGGGCCGCCAACCTCTCCCATTTCGCCGGTCTGCGTGAAGGAAGTGGCGGTGATGCCGGACCAGACTTCATGCCAGGTCATCTTTTTACCGTTCTGGGGGAAGCCCATGTCGATCGTTAGTTGTTTTCCATCCCAGTTCAGAGAACTATTGAAATAGGTGTTGAAATCGCAAGCTGCCGGACCGGAATTATTGCAGAGCATTCCGCGGAGGCTTTTCGTGGTCTTGTCCCACCAGTGCAGTGCGATAAGAAACATTTCTCCAGCGGGCCCACGTACATGCTCTTCCTCCATCAAAACGTATCCACCCGGCCCGATTCGCCAGTTTTCTTCGCCCGTACCTGTGCCTCCGTTTGGAGACATGCCACCGGGCGCAAAATCATAAGATGTGGTCCAGTTACCGGCGAGCGCTTTTTCGAGACTCTGCAGTTCCGGCGCAGGACCTGCGGAACTCGACGCTCGATGGTCCCCGGAGTTCGTCGCATGAATGCCGCTCTGATTTCGCGCCCCCGTAACCCTCGTGGCATGAATCGTAAACAACCGTTTTCTAGGGCCGCCGGGGTCTCCATACTCGCCAGTCTGAACAAATGAGGTGGTCGTGATGTCTGACCAGACCTCGTGCCAAATTGATTTCTTTCCAGACGTGGATGTTTCGACTTCATCGATGACGAACTGTTTGCCATCCCAGTTCATCGTTATGTCATTCTGCGCACCCTTGACATCACATGTGTACGGCAGCAAGTTTTGACATTCCATCCCGTGGAAACTTTTATTCGCGGTATTCCACCAGACGATCCCGAGAAGAGAGAGATCACCTTCAGGCATACGCAGGTGCTCCTCCTCCAACAACGTGAATCCTCCTGGCCCCGGTCGCCAGGATTCTTCTCCGGTGTTGACCAAACCATTGGGCGTCGTAGAGTTAGGCTCAAACCTCACATTGAGAGACCATTCTCCCTCCAGAGCTTTGGTGAGTCCCACAATTTCAGAGGACGGCTGCGGGACAGATGTTAGTGACTGTGCGTTTGCACAAGCGATGGTCATTCCGCAAACACTCAGAAGACAGAGTGAAAGTGAGGCTGTTCTGGAAAGTTTCTTCATGTTTGGCTCCCTTGGCCACAACGAAGTTTGGTTCGAAACGATAATCATTGCTCAATTCGCGAGTTCGATCGCCAACGCTCCAGGTTTCTAGCCGACCAAGTTCGCGGCAAAATGCTGCCAGAGTGGTGTGCGACTACCGAAGTAAACCAAATAGAGAAAAA